>JANXAG010000016.1 GCA_025062375.1 Anaerolineae bacterium
TCCCGGGGGTTTGGGGGTGTCCCTCAAAAACTCAAAAAGGGAGCGAGCAGCAACCTCTTGCATCCTGCCCACGAGTGGGGCCCTTAACCGTGGTAAACCCTAAGCCCACGAGGGTGGGGAAATTGGGGGCCCAGGGGGCTTGGGGGATGTGCCCCCAAAAACGAAAGGAGGTTAAAAACTAAGTGAAAAGCCTTCAAACCCTGACTAAGTTGGCCAAACAACCCTTTCTCTGGCGAGGCCTCATAGCCTTCATCCTCCTCTGGTGGGCCATAAAGCCCGCCCCCATCCTCGTCACTCTGGGCCCCCCTCAAAAGGTAGTGACCATAAATCCCAAAATGGGAGTCCACACCCGCCTCACCGATGAAGTGGAAGAATGGAAAATAAAACGCACCCTCCAGATGGTTCGGGAAATGGGCGCCCCGTGGATTGTGGAATATTTCCCCTGGGCCTACCATGAACCCAGGAAAGGCTTCTTCAACTGGGACCACGCCGATATGGTGGTTGAGCACGCTTTGAACCAGGGCCTCACCGTTATAGCCAGATTGGGGTTCGTGCCCCAGTGGGCTCGCCCAAAAGAATCCGCATTCTCTTACCTGGATGAAAAAAACTTTGAAGACTTTGGAGACTTCGTCTACGCCTTCGTGGACCACTTTCGGGGAAAAATCAACTACATTATCATCTGGAACGAACCCAATATCAGCCTGGAATGGGGATACCGCCCTGTGGACCCCGAAGCCTATACCAGGCTCTTGAAAATTGCTTACCGGCGCGCCAGAGAGGCCGACCCTGAAATTAAAGTGCTGGCAGGAGCTTTAGCTCCAACCCTCGCCCCACCCGGAGACCCATGGGGAATGAACGACTTGGAATACCTGAGAAGGATGTATCAAGCTGGGGCTAAGGATCACTTTGACATTCTGGCCGTCCATTCCTACGGCTGGACCTTTCCCCCCGATGATCCACCGGCACCGGATAAGATCAACTTCCGCCGGGTTGAACTCCTGCGTCAGATAATGGTAGAAAACGGCGATGCCCACAAACCCATCATCATAACTGAAGGTGGATGGAACGACCACCCCCGCTGGAGCAAAGCTGTTCGGCCGGCCCAGCGGATACATTACACCATAAGGGCTTACGAAATAGCCTTGAAGGAGTGGGAATGGTGCCTGGCCCTCTGCATCTGGGCCTTCCGTTACCCCTGGGCAACCCATACCTATCAAGATTACTTCACTTTTGTAGCAGTGGATTTCACCCCAAAGCCCATATACTTTGAGGTGCAGAGATATGCTCGTGGCGAACTGGCTGAAGAAAAATCTCCTTAGACTCCTGCCTTTACCCATTGTGTTTGCAGGCATTGCCCTGTATTTCCTCTTCCGTGGCAACGGAACCTGGGAGGAAATCCTGAGGCGTGGAGCCGTCACCGTGTGCCTTGACCCAAGTTATCCACCGTTTGAATACGTGGACGAAACCACCGGGGAAATCCGGGGCTTTGATGTGGAAATGGCCAGAGCCATCGGTGAACACCTGGGCCTCAGGGTGGAAATAGCTACAGTGGGATTTGATGGCCTCTACGATGCTGTAAAAGCGCGCAAATGTGACATAGCCATCTCGGCCCTGCCTTACGATCCCCTGTTAACCCAGGATGTGGCCTTCTCTATATCCTACTTTGAAGCCGGCCTCATGATGGTGGTGAGAGAGAACGAAGAGAACATCCGCTCTCCGGATGACCTGAAAGGAAAAAGGGTAGCCGTGGAATGGGGTTCCACGGGAGATGTAGAAGCCCGTCGCCTGAAAATAAAGCTTGGAGAATTGGAGGTAAAACCTTACCCAACCGTTGAAGAAGCGCTCCGTGCTCTTAAGGAAGGCCAAGCTGAAGCTTGCTTTGCCGACGCTGTATCTGCTTACCTTTTCTGGGGACGAGAGGGCGGAATAAAGGTCCTGGCCCCCGCTCTGGTCAGCACCCCTTATGTCGCCGTCGTAAACCTCAAAAATAAAGTATTGCTGGGAAAAATAAACGAAGCCCTCTTCCGCCTGCGGGAGACAGGATTCCTCCACTCCTTGGCGGAAAAATACTTTGGGGTTCGCCCAGCTAATCTATGGCCCTGATCTCCACGAAGGAGATCTTCCAGCTTTCCACCACTACTTTCCGTCTGTAAAGATGAGGGCCAATCTTAACTTCCAGCATGTATTCGCCCGGCTCTACGTCCCCAAAAACGAAGTTTTCCCCAAGCTCCTCATCGGGATTTATCCCTGGGCCGGACCGATATGTCCGGGTTTCCCTTCGTTCTTTCCCTTCCAGGATCACTAAAACTTCCGGCGGCATTTTCCCCTGAGCATCCAGTATCCTACCTGCCACCAAACCCCGCCGGGGAAGGGGTTCCATCCATAGAAGCGGGTTATAGGTGGAAGCATAGGAATTTTCTCCAACTCTGACCTCCATGTGGAGGTGGTAACCCAGAGCTATGCCGCTTTTGCCCAAAAAGCCCACTGGTTCACCCTTCCTCACCCTCTGGCCCGGTTCTACCAACACCTTTGAAAGGTGGCCATAAAGGTAATACACAGGCCTGCCTCTGTAATCCCGCTCAAGCTTCACCACCACCAGATTGCCGTAGAAATCAGTAGTGGGACCGTATGCAACCTCCAGATCACTTCCTGCCACCACCACCTCTCCATCGCCTGCCGCCAGAACTTCCGCATTCGGGTTCCCGGCTATATCAATGCCGTGATGGAGAAGGTATTCTCCTCCACCGGTGGTTCCGTAAGGGTAAAAGAAATTAACCCACCCCCCGTCTTTCAAAGATATAGGCCTTGCGAGCCACAGGTGAGATGGCTCAAGGATTTTAGCCTGTGGGATTACAAAAGGCGTAGGGGACGAAACTGGAGTAGGGGTTAGAAGGGGAGTTGGAGAAGGTGTGGGAGTTGGGCTTGGAGTAGGAGTGAAGGTAGGAGTGGGGGTAAAAGTAGGGGTAGGGGTTACCAGAAGCTGCGGCGGTGAGGGGCTTTTCCAAACCTGGGAGATTGCCACTGTCGCCGAGATAAGCAAAGATATTAAAAGGCCAAGGAAATTTCTAACTCTCAACGGCCCCTCCTTCTCTCAGGATTATTTTCGGATTATAACACTGCCCGGTCCAGGGAGCAAAAGCCCCAAGAATAAAGGTCATCTTGAAGGATGTAAATAGACTCCGAAAGTCTGCGGTGAAAAGAGAACGTTGAGTGCCTGATCCTGGGCGATCTGGCGTACCAGGCTTGCCCTCTCGTCTGCGGTTGCTTAAAAGCCTTCGTGGCTCACGTGCTTATTCCAGGCCCCTTCGCACATCTATTTGTATGCTATCGTTTTCCCATCTTGACCCATCTTCCTTAAAGGCAGGGAGCCTCCTCAGGGTATCAAGCTCGTAGAGACCAACTAAAACTAATTCCGGGCTTACCCCGGGGGAAACGGGAATACGCCGGACATCTTCTATAACCTGTCCTGGGAGCCACCTGGAAGTGGGGTAAAGCCCTCTGACGGGAGGGCCATCGGCCTGGGCGATGATTTTATTCTGGTGATCCACGAGGTGGACAAAAACCTGAAAATCGCGGGAAACCTTCCTGTTGGCCTGCCAGTAGAGGGTTAAAGTTAGGAGGTAATCTCCTTTGGTCAGGTGGTATCCGAGAAGCTTTATGCCTTCGTCGGGGAAAAGTTGAAGGTATTTTATGGGTATTTTTACCGGGTGTCTGGGCTGAACGTTTACCCACTCCGAAAGCTCTATGGTCCCCAACCCCTGCATTGTTTCGCGCTCATACAATCCCACCTTTACACTGAAAGCCACCGGTGGGGTATCTGGGGGGATGCGCACATAGTGCTCATCTACGACGTATAGCGAGGGATTCCAGGTGGACGTTGGGATATAGGCAGGGTGCATTGAATCCGATTGGGCGTACAGGCGGCCATCGGTGCCGATTAAATGCACAAAAGATGAGTAATCTTTGTCCAGAAATTTCAAAGCCTGCCAGTAAAGCCTTACGTGCAATTCGCCCCCTTGGCGCACAACCTTTGATTCAAGATCGTAACCTATAAGGGCTACTTTATCTCCGAGCCTTAAATTCACAGAATTTTGAGCTGGCAAGGCTTTGCCCGGAGGAGATTGCAGCCTGAACCAGAAAGTATGCGGCTCTATCCACCAAACTTTTAGGATTAAAATCCCTGCCACAACAAGCGCCAAAATTGAGCTTTCCTTCCGGGCCCCATCGGTTTCCTGTCGTTTCTGCCCCCGTTTTCCCTTGAGCCATAGATTTACAGCAAAAGTTAAAAGTAACCCCAGGAGTGAAATAAATTTGCCGAACTTGCGTACAGGGGTATCCCTGAAGGCTAAGGCAATGATGTGTTCCCCAGGGGGAGCTTCAAGGCAAATGAGGCCGCTTTCCGGACAGGGCTTCAGAGGGATTTCAGTCCCATCAAGCCACCCCTGCCAGCCCGGAAAGTAGAACTGAGCCACTTCAAGCACCATAGGCTCGTGAAGGTCCACCTTAAACTTCATGAAGTTAGATTTCACTTCCAGGATTTCCGCCTCGCCCTTGACCAGAGCTTTCCGCAAAAGGCCTGGCTCTATTGCTGGGGCCTCAGGGACCTTTACAGTCCATACGCTTAAATATTCGCTGGCAGAAGTTGTCCCCGGCTCGTTATTGGCTTGCTCATAGGAAACGAACTCTTGCGGTGTTGCCTTGAGCGGCAGGAAAGGCCGGGGAAACTGGTAGGAGAACACGGAGATTATTAATCCCACGGTGGCGACAATTACTGCCGGAAGCCTCAAGAGAGGGAGGTCTCTGACCCACAAAACCGAGGCCCCTGCGAGCAGGGAAGAGAAAATAAAGGCTATGCCGTACATCCGCGAAGGGTACTCGGTAAAGGCTATAAAGGGCAGGTGGCGCCAGAGGGGCAGGGACGGTGGCAACATCATGAAGGAGGAGAACAAAGTGCCTGCCATGGCAAAGGCCAGGTGCCACCTCTGGAAAGCGTTCAAACCTTTTCGGAAAACCGCCAGGGTGCCTATCCCTGCAAGGAGAAGGTGAAATCGGCCGAAATTGAAGGGCATCGGGGGGTTCGTAGCCCGATAATCCAGCGGTGGTGAGGGGGCAAAGAGCTCCTGAAGCCGCAGAAAATGCTGGGCGACATCAAAAAAGCCCCGGGTAAGAACATACACTTGGGTAAAATGCTGTTCCACAAGGGCAGGGAGCCAGAAGATAGCACCCCCAGCCCCGGCGAGAAGAAGCGCTCCGACCAAGGCAGGGAGCCTGTTTTTGTAAAAGCGGAAGGAATCTCCTCCCACGAAAACCACACAGGTAAGATAAAGGACAAGCACAGGCCCGAAAAGCATTGCGCTTATGTTGTGGCACAGAAGCAGAGCGGTGAGGGAAAAAACTGCACCGGTAAAGTTTAGCCTGCGCGGTTCTTCCCACAGGCGCCGGAAGAAAAACAGAACCCAGGGATAGAGACTCCAGGCCAGGAATTGAGCATAATTTCCCTGAAAGTAGAGCTCCCGGAAGCGGTAAGTGGCAAAGGTATATGCAGCAGAAGCAACTATGGCCCCCTCTCTGCCCACTATATCTTTAGCCCATAAATACATGGCCAATGAATAATTGAGACTGCTCAGGAACAGGACGGCCTTGAAAGCGGTGAGCAAATCTGGCAGGATCAGGTTAAAGGTGGAAGTTGTTATGTAGAGGAAGGGAGCGTAAAAGTTGAACAGCGGGTACCCGTATCCATAATAGAGCAGGGTATGCCAGCGTGGCCACAAAACGCCTTCATCCCAGCTCCACCGCCACAGAGCGGACCTGAAGAAGTGCAGAAGGCCATCAGCCGTGTTGGGTAACCCTGGCTTGAACATGGGTTCTATCAGGAGAAACGAAAACAAGATGCATACGGGGATAAAAGGGTCTATTGAGGGAAGCCTCGGCTTTAGATTTAAGCTTTGCAATTTCACGTTTGTGTATTCTTCTCCAGAAGCGAGCTGATGAGCTCCTCGGGAGCGCGAGTAGGCCGACCGGTGGAATTCAGGAAAGCCCCTGTGGACCAGGCTTTTGCCACAAGTTCACCTGCAGGCCACCTGTAAATATGATGCTCCCAGGTCCCGTGAGTCCGGGCCATTGCGGAAAGCTGGCTTGTTATTTTCAGTTCGTCCCCTTCCATTGCGGGTTTGATGTATTCAATCTCTGCCCGGACCTGCACGATGGTTATGCCCATTTCCCTGAGCCGCGCGCTGGTATAGCCCACAGAAGCCATGGCTTCAAACTTAGCCTGCTCCAACCAGTTCATATAGACAGCATTATTGACATGCCCAGCTGAATCCAGCTCATAACGCTGGACCTTGCGGAAGTGGTGGAAAGTTTGCGCCTTTTCCACAGGCCTTTCACCCCGCATTGGCTTTAGGTCTCTGACAGCAATTTTACCATTGGGGCGGAAAACCTCCCGCATCTCCTGAGGCATCCGGATGGGGCGACCACTTCTGGCATCAAGGAGAACCCAGCGGCTCCTGGCCCTGGCTATCAGGGCCCCATCGCTCTGACGAGTCAAGAGATATTCCCTGAAAGTGCTGGCTGGGGTTATCTGGCTTACCCACGTGGTGACTTCAATGGTGTCACCGTAAAAGGCCGGAGCCACGTGCTCAAGGATTGTGTGCTTTATGACCCAGATCCAGCCCTTTTCCCGATACCTTTCCAGAGTGTAGCCAACGTTTTCTGAGGCTTCCATTGCAGCCTGTTCGCAGTACCGCAGATATACAGCATTGTTTACGTGCCCCAGGCTATCAAGTTCATAGAGGCGCACTTTGAAAGGCACCGTATGCACGTGAGTCATGCTTGTTCTCTCCAGGCAAAAAGCCTGTAATCTATGTCCGGGAAAGGATTATCAAGACGGGAAATTTCCGCCAGGAACTCCTGATCCTGTGGGGATATCTCTCCACGGCGGGCAATGGAGACAAGATGGTTGAAGCGAGCCAGGTGCTGCTGGAAGCGAGCCATGGCATAGTCTCTGGCCTGGCCAGTGCTCACCAGGAAAGGCCAATCGCTGGCTTGAAGAAGGAGGAGCTCGCGGGCAGCCTGGTTCAGGAACTCCCGCAGGGGTTCAGGACCATCGGGGTAAAGCCTCACCAGTTCTTCCATTGTGCGCTCAGCATTGTGGATGAGAGGCCACATCCACTCCGTCTCGGGATTAAGCCATGTCCAGTGAGCACCTCCCAGCCCCCAGGAGCTTTCAGGGATGGCCATGGCTTCTGTGGGGGGATATCTTTCCAGATAAGAAGAAGGCGTGGTTAATTCTATCTCCGGATCACGGGAGAGGGAACGCAGAACCTCCTTAAGCCAGAGGATACCTTCAAACCACCAGTGCCCGAAAAGCTCGGTGTCGTAAGCCGAGATTATTATTCCGTAAAGGCCTGTGCTCTGGCTAAAGTTCCTCAACCTTTCTTTTACGAGGCCGCAGAAGTGATCCACGTGGATTTTAACCTGCCCCTTGGCTCTTTCAGGGTCGTAAAGCTCTTTCTGGCCCAGGTCCACCTGAGCTCCTGTCACCCTCCAGTACTTGAGGCCTGAGTGCTCGTCTTTCCGATGGAATTCCCGGTAAAGGTAATCGCCTGGATAGCCGTAGCTGGCCGACCAAACCTGGAGGCCGGTGCCTTCGTCCCGGCCGAAGACAGCTACCCTGGCAGCTTGAATATAATAGGGGCGGAAAGTGGTGCCCTTGCGGACAATGGGCAGCTCATCAGTTTTAATGACAAGCCTTCTCTTGGGGACTCCTCCGTATGGCCCCACCACATCGCCTGCCACCTTCCCCACCATCCTTCCCCCTTCAATGACGTAGGAATCGGTGAAGAAAAATTGAAGGTTAAGGTCTGCTAAGAATTCCTCAAGCCCGGGTTTGTAATAGGAATGCTTTATCGGCTCCCCGGGCCTCGGGTCTTTCATAAATCCAGGACGATACCCGCATTCAGGAAGCCATATACCCCTGGGCATTCTGCCCATGTGCCTCAGGTAGGTCTGAACCCCTATCCTGAGCTGGGCGTAAATGCTGGAGTCTCGGTCCAGAAGGGGAAGGTAAGCATGGGAGGCAGCGCTGGTGAGAACTTCTATGTAACCCTCATCTTGAAGTCGGCGGAAAGCTCCGAGGATATCTCGTCCGAACCGGCCGGTGAAACTTTCCAGTATGCCTGTGTACCAGTTTTTGTAGAAATAGGCAAGAGCAGCTATGGCCTTTTCCCCCTGGCTTGAGTGAAATTTGGCATCCTCTTCGGCCAGCTGGATCCTTTCCTCAAGGTAAGCCACAAAGTGCTTTTTTACATCTTCATCCGCCAGCTGCTCCATAAGGATAGGGGTTATTCCGATGGCCAGATGGTAATCCACTCCCTCCTCACGCAGATCGTAAAGGGCCTGAAGGAGGGGGATGTAAGTTTCGGCCATGGCTTCGTGGAGCATTTCTTCCCCGTGGGGCCATCGGCCCGCCATCCGAACATAGGGTAGATGGGTATGAAGGACAAAGGTAAAGGCTCCCAGCGGCATTATTCCCTCCTGAAAACGTGTCGATATACAAGCAAAGTAGAGGCCAAGATTATACAACCTGCTGAGATAAGCTGTGCCACCGGTATGCCCCATACTTTCCAGGCATCGGGCCTCTGGAACTCGGTAATGATGCGGATCAGCGGGTACAGGATCAGGTAGAGGAAGAACAGATCCCCTTCCTTGAGGCGAGAGCTAAAGCGTCGGTTTACCCACATCAGGAAACCGAAAGCCATGAGACAAAGGATGGATTCGTATAGGAATGTGGGATGGAACAGAGTTGTTTCCACCGGGTATTTGTTTAAATCGGTGAAGGGGCCATAGCGGTGAGCAGCGTCAATCTTTATGCCCCAGGGAAGGGTCGTGGGGTACCCGTAGAGTTCCTGATTGAAGAAATTGCCCCACCTCCCTATAGCCTGGGCCAGTGGAAGCACCAGGGCTCCGAGGTCAGCCCAGCGGAGGAAGCTGAGTCTGGCAATGCGGGTGTAGATGAAGAGTCCTAAGACTCCTCCCGCTATCGCACCATACATTCCCAGGCCCTGGAACCCTCCTTTCCAGAAGGCGATTATATCCAGAGGGTTCTGGCGGTAGTAACTCCAGCCAAGGCCCTCAGCGGGGCTGGAGAAGACGTGGTAGAGCCTGGCTCCGATGATTCCGAAGATTATACACAGGGTCAGAGCATTCCAGACGTGGTCAGGGTTGTACCCTCGCCTTCGGGCTTCTCTTTCCGCTACAAAGGCCGCCACCAGAGTTCCCAGCATCAGGAGCAGCCCATACCACCTTACAGCAAAAGGCCCTATCCTGAAAGCTATTGGGTCGGGGAAAAAGGGGAACATTTTACTTCCTCCTCACAGGGATTTGTCTCATATTTTCCAGAGCATGGCGAACCATGCGCTCCATGTCCAGTTCTTTTTCGGCCTCAAGGACTTCCGCAAGGGTGGGCCTTGTGGCCACTTTGCGAGGCATAAGGAACTGGCAGCAGTCCTCGCCTGGCCTTATGGAGATCTCATAGGTGCCTATGGAATTAGCTATTTTTATGATTTCAGCTTTATCAAACCCGATTAGCGGTCTAAGGATGGGCATTTGCACGGCCTGGCTTATGGCCACAATGTTTTCCAGAGTCTGGGAAGCTACCTGCCCCAGGGAATCGCCGGTCACAAGAGCCAGCCCGCCTTCCCTCTCCATAACTTTTTCAGCAATCCTGAGCATTAAGCGGCGGTATAGAACGAGCCTGAAAGCCGAAGGAGCCGAAAGCACGATTTCCTGCTGCAAATCCCCTATGGGTATAATGTAAACGTAAGGCTCCATCCCCCAATCTGTGAGAACCTTGACGATTTCAACAGCTTTCTCTTCGGAGGCAAGCCAGTTTCCGAAAGGCTGGCTGTGGAAATGTATGGGAACGACCCGGCACCCTCTCTTCAAAGCCAGGAAACCTGCTACCGGGGAATCTATCCCTCCCGAAAGGAGGAGGCCTACCTTGCCGCTTACTCCTACCGGTAACCCCCCAGGCCCTTCTTTTCTGGTAAAATAAATTAGGGCGGAAGGGTGGGTAATTTCAACATAGACGGTAATTGCCGGGTTCTTAAGGTCCACGGGGCGGCAGGTGCGGGAGCGAACTGCCTCCCCCAGCCGGCGTTCCAGTTCCAGCGAAGTCAAAGGGAAACGCTTGTCAGCACGGGAGGCTGTTATCCGGAAGGGGCCGGGAGGTTCTTGAGGGAAATTTTCCAAGACGGCTTCCTCAATGGCTTCCAGAGTCCTGGGGGTAGGAATAGCAGGAGCAAAATAAGCTATGCCGAACACAGTGCGAAGCTTCTCTTCCCAGGTGGATTCCTTCAGAGGGACAGTGGCCCGAACAAGGAAACGGCCGGGCATTCTTTCTACTCTTACTGAGTCCACCCCCTGGAAACGTTTAACGATATTTTCAGCCAGGACGCGCTCAAAAAAGGAGCGGTTGCGCCCTTTAAGCCCTATTTCAGCATAGTGAACTACAGCAAACCGGCTCTCCATACTATCGCCCAAGGGACTGCGAAATGCATACTGATAAAAACTGGGCAGGATTGGCTCTCATATTACTTGGAATGGACCTAATCCTTATAGTTGCACTCCTTTTCTTTGTAATAATGCCCCCGACCCAGCATTTTGTCAAATATACGCCTCCTCCTTCCTCGGAAAGCTCGTCTCCCCTTTCAACGCTATATACACCAGCTGCCTCTTCTACGCCAGAGCCTTCCCTTACTTCTACCTTTTATTTTACTCCATCGCCTGCTGCTACCCCAACATTCACTCCTTCCCCCAGGCCCGCTGTTCCGTCGCCTACTCCCACACCCCATCGGGATAGGAAATGGATAGAAGTTTCCCTGCGCCAGCAGAAGCTGGTAGCCTACGAGGACGGCAAACCTGTTTTTGAGGCCCTCGTTTCCACAGGTTTGGCACGCTCTCCGACGGTAACGGGGAGGTTCAGGATTTACCTTAAGCTTCTTTACTCTGATATGTCTGGGCCTGGTTATTATTTCAGAAAGGTGCCTTATGTGATGTATTTTTACCGTGGATATGCCCTTCACGGCACTTACTGGCACAACAATTTTGGTCGGCCCATGAGCCGCGGTTGTGTCAATTTGAGGATAGAAGATGCTCGCTGGCTTTTTAACTGGACTGACCCACCTCTTCCGCCCGGAGCAAGTTTTGTCTACTCCTCCCCTGAGAAACCCGGGACCCTGGTGATTATTTACCCCTAACAGGAGGCCAGCATTGCCCCCTGGCTTTTAACGCCCCCATTATCCCGGTGGTAAAACAGATCTGGTCCAGGCAGACTGAATCTTTCGGGTCAATAGCAGGGCAATAAAGCTGTCCCGGTTCCGGAATCCTCAGACGAATGCGCACCTGGCTGAGGCTGGGTCTTATCCCCTTTAGCCTTCAGGGACCTGGAGAATGACAAGCTTGCAATTACACAACTCATATCCTACAAGTTCCTCCGGCCCCCGAAGCCATCTGGAGGCTGTGCCCTGGGTTTGGCTCCATCGCGATGACCTTGCACAATCGCGGGAATTGCGTTGGTGCATATACAAATGGTGCAGGCGCCCTTGCTGTCCGCGTGCGGCAAAGTTATTTTCCAGGACCCCAAAAGTTGAGGCAGGGGTTCCATTTCCTGTAAAGGGGGCTTCCCGCCGGATTCAGGGGACGGCAGCTTGAACTCCGGCGATAGTGCTTCCGAAATCGGCTTTTTTCCCCAGAGAGATTTACGGTCTGAAACTAACCGCTATCTGGCTCTGTGGAAGAAGAAAGCTCTCCTTTGAGCCTGTTGAGCTCCTCTTCCAGTTCTTCCAGTTCTATGGCCATAGAAGTTGGAACGGAATGCTTGGGCCAGCGAGCCTTCAAATCGGAAATTTTCTTCTCCAGTTCCCGAATTCTCGTTTCAATTTCTTTCCTTGACACCTCAGCCTCCTTCGGGTAAAATATACCCCCAGGGGGTATTTTAGCACATTTCCAGCAAGAGTCAAGGGGCGAAAGCGGGTGATGGAAAGCTTGAAATCTGGAAACAAAACGGGGTTGATGGTGGATCCGGTCAGGTGCAGGGCATGCGCGAAGTGCTTGGCCAGAAGGGTGTGCAGAAGCAAAGCCCTGGTTCAGGTAGATCCAGGGGAACCACCCTTTGTGGATCCGAGCCGGTGTTACGGTTGCCTTCTTTGCGTTGTAGAGTGCCCATTTGATGCTATTATACCTTACTGAAAGGAGGAACGATGGCCCAGCTTTTTAGAGAGAATTTACCCATTATCGTGATAGCTCTCATCCTCATAGCGGCATACCTTCTCCTCAGGACCCGGCCCAGTCCTGTGGAGTCTATGGAAGAGTTCAACGCTCTTATAACGGGTGGCAATCCTGTAGTGGTGGAACTTTTCTCCAATGCCTGAAGCGCCTGCCTTCTATCAAAGCCCATCGTGGATGGGCTGGAGAGAAGACTTGCAGGCAAAGCCTCTCTGGTGAGGCTGGACGTATGGGGAAAGCCAGGCCGGGATTTAGCCTCTAAATACGGGATAAGGGCTGTTCCCTCTTTCCTCATCTTTGACGGCAAGGGGAATCTGGCAGGATATTACGTTGGCATTCCTGACCAAAAGGCTATAATAGAGGTGATAGAAAGCCTGAACAGGGGGGATTAGGCCATGGACCTATACGATGTCATAATCATAGGTTCGGGGCCGGCAGGGTTAAGCGCAGCCATCTACTCCGCCAGGTCCGCCCTTAAGACTCTGGTTATAACCGGGAGAGCCATAGGAGGACAGGCAGCTCTTACGGCTGAAATTGAGAATTACCCTGGCTTCCCGGAAGGTATCTCGGGAATGGAATTGACCCGCCTCATGCAGGAGCAGGCCAAAAAGTTCGGAGCAGAAATCCAGATGGATGAAGTCCTCTCGGTGAACCTTAGAGAACATCCTTTCACCGTTACCACTTATTCCGGAGATTACCGGTGCAAAGCCCTTATCATTGCCACCGGCGTTTCTCCCAGAAAGCTCGGAGTGCCAGGGGAGGAAGAATTCATAGGTCGGGGTGTTTCTTTCTGCGCCACCTGCGATGGGTTTTTCTTCAAAGACCAGGAAGTGGCTGTAGTGGGGGGCGGAGATAGCGCCGTGAAAGAGGCCCTTTACCTTACCCGTTTCGCCCGCAAGGTATACATAATCCACAGACGAGACCAGCTCCGGGCTGAGGCCATAATTCAGGAAAGGGCGCGCCAGAACGACCGTATTGAGTTCGTTTTAAATTCTATCGTAACCGAAATCGTGGGAAAGGAGAAGGTGGAGGGGGTCAGGATCAAGAACCTCAAAACCGGCGAGGAATCTTTCCTGAAAGTGGATGGAGTTTTTGTCTACATCGGGAACATACCCAACACTTCTCTGTTCCAGGGACAACTGGAGTTGGACGAGCAGGGCTATATCGTAACCGACAGGGCAATGCATACCAGTGTTCCCGGGGTATTTGCGGCGGGAGATGTTCAGGAGAGGATTTTAGCCCAGGTGGTGACGGCTGCGGCATCGGGAGCCATAGCGGCCATGGAGGCGGAGAAATTCATCGCCCACCTTGAAGGAAGGGAGTATCCGGGGAAAGAGTGGAGGGGTTAAAGCTTTAGGGCTGCCCTCGCTAAATTAAGGACCGCTATCTCCACCAGAGAAGCGCTAATACCCGCCGAGAAAAGGGGGAGGAATTCTCCTCCTTTTTCTATCCCGTCAGGATAAAGGTTTAAAGCGAGCTTGAGAAGCATAGCGTTTATCGTTCCCAGAAGCAGGAGAGGGCCCACCATGCTCAGGAAAGTAAGAGGATATAGTAGAAATGGGTCCCGGGTTTCTATCAAAGCCACAGACCCCACTCCCACGGTGACGAGCAGTGCCAGCTCCCGGAAGTTCTCCAGGCTCCTGCGGGGGGTCGGATTTTTGAAAGTTATGGAGTTGAAAAAGGGTATGAACCATCCTCCCCAGCTGAAACCGTAGAACAGGCCCGTGACCAATCTCAACCCGTTTGAGGGAGCATAGAGAAGAGGGCTTCCCCTCCATAAATCCCAAAAAGAATTGAAGCCATCCACCCCCCATAGGATTACGAAGCTCGCCAGGGCTAAAGAGATCTTAAGTGGGGGAAAGAGCCCGCTTTTCAATTTTCCTCTGAGAATTAGAAGAATAGTAGCCAGAAGGAGGCCAAGGTAGGTGCCGGTGCAGCGGGCACAGAGGGGGCTCTGTTCTCCCTCAAAGAAAAGGGAATGCTCCGGCAGGCGGTGGCATACCCCTGAGGCTACAAAATTGGCTTTGCCCATAAGGCTCCAAGGTGGCAGAGCCGTGAGGAGAGCTAGGGCGAAGAGACCAGAGAGCAGGAGAAAAACCCTCAGGGCTGGATTCATTTTTTGTAAACCCCTACCAGGTGAACTTTTCGCCCGGGAGGGATGAACCTTTCTATAAGAACGCTCGCGCGGAAGGAAAGCCTGTTGAAGGCCAAGTACGTGGGGTCCTCTATCACAAGCAGAGAGACCTTTTTCAGTCCGACTTTTGAGGCTTCCTCTTCGATTTTAGATGGGGTGTTAGCGCGATAGTAGGGGTAGAAGACATCCTGGCTTTGGCGCCCGTAAAGGCTCGCCACAAGGGCTCGTTGCAGGAATAACCCGGCTCTGGCTACTTCGCGGCCGAAACGGGGAATTGGGTTCAGCAGGTTAGGAGTGAGGAATATAAAGTGGCCTCCCGGTTTCAGCACTCTGGCTATTTCCCTGAAGGTTTTCTCTGGCTCGGCCAGGTGCTCCAGAACCCAGCTGCATATCACCAAGTCAAAGGAACCAGACAAGAAAGGGAGAATTTCCGCCCGGGCCTGGATCCGGAAAATGGCCGGTGCTCTATGTTCTCGCAGTGAGGCCCAATCGTAATCTACCCCAACGGTAAGGGCAGTCCGGGGGTGAAGGCGCTCCATGATCCCTCCTCGGCCACAGCCCAGATCCAGAACTCTCACCCCCGGACCAAGGTAAGAAGCCACAATTTCCTGATAAACCTCGGTGGAAGGTTTCCACCCAGGCTTTAAAGTTCGGTATAAGGCTCTGTAGTATTCTTGCCTGTCTTTCAGAGGCACTGGGAATACCCGCAGTTCCGGCAGATAACGCATCCCTCGCTGTATTCCAGAAGGCTCCCGCAATCCGGACACTCGGGAGAAAGCCCGAAATCAAAGGTTGAGGAAGTTTTTGATGTTGTGGGTGCTCCTGATACCTGTTGCCCCTCACCTTTTTGAGCTTTCATGTGCCGCTCCATCGCCTTCGCTATAGC
The DNA here is from genome assembly GCA_025062375.1 of Anaerolineae bacterium. NCBI lineage: Bacteria > Bacillati > Chloroflexota > Anaerolineae > Anaerolineae bacterium. The sequence goes on from JANXAG010000016.1 coordinate 15,306, forward strand.
GTCAGCACAGGAGAGGATGGGGCCACCATCATGCCAGGTGGGGGCTGGGCACCTTATCCCTTTGAGCTGCTTGACTATAGCTTGGGGGTTTATCCCGCTCCTGAGGGCCAGGGATATAAGCCGACCTATAGCTTCCGACTGGGAAGCGACACATCCACCGGATTTGCCCACTTGGAGGAAAACTTCACACAGCCCTATTTGGTCCTCGTTCACGGTAACGTAGAGGTTACGGCCGCAGCCCAGAGGTATTTTCTCGGTAGTGCCATGGGTGACAAGGGGGCGAGGCCTGGGGGATAGCACCCCAGGAAGGCCCGGCTGGGCAGCTCTGACCTCCTCTTTCTTTTCCTCAACTCCTACGTTTAATACTTGTGCCTCCCGGCTGCGGTCCCGATACAGGGTCACCCCTTTGCATCCCAGTTCATAAGCCAGCAGGATAGCTTTCTCCACATCCTCTAATGTTGCCTCAAAGGGCAGGTTTATGGTCTTGGAAATGCTGTTATCGGTCCAGCGCTGGAAAGCCGCCTGCATCCGGACGTGCCACTCCGGGGCTATATCCAGGGCTGTGACGAAAACCCGGCGCACATCGGGCGGTATCTCCTCTATATCTTGGATCCGGCCTTTTTCCGCTACCTTCCTCATGATTTCAAGGTTGTAAAAACCTCGCTCCTTAGCCACCTTTTCAAAAAGGGGGTTTATTTCAGGAAAGGCATCTTCGTCCAGGATATGCTTGCGGGTGAAAGCCAGGGCAAAGATGGGCTCAATGCCCGATGAGCACCCGGCTATGATGGAAATGCTCCCAGTAGGGGCAAGAGTGGTGGTGGCGGCATTGCGGATACCGTGCTCCTTTATGCGCTCCACAAGCCCTACCCAGTCAAAACTGGAAGAAGAAGTTCGTGGGTCGGGCAGCGGAAGTTTGCCCTCGGGGTAGATGGAGCCTCCGAAGGCCGGGAAGGGCCCCCGTTCTCTGGCCAGTTCCACCGAGGCCTCCTTGCTCCAGTAAGCTATGGCTTCCATAATCTTTTCAGCTACCTCTAAGGCCTCTTCGGAGTCATAGGGTATCCCGAGTTTTATGAGCATATCGGCAAAACCCATAACTCCAAGGCCGATTTTACGGGTCCGCAGCGTCGCTTCCTTTATCTGGGGGAGAGGGAATTTGTTCACGGTGATGACATTATCCAGAAAGCGAACTGCCAGCTTGACCGTCCGCTCCAGCTTTTCCCAATCAATACGGCCGTCGTCCGTAACCATATTGGAAAGGTTTATGGATCCGAGGTTGCAGGATTCGTATGGGAGGAGGGGTTGTTCACCGCAGGGATTTGTGGATTCAATTTTCCCCAGGTTAGGAGTGGGGTTGAATTCGTTTATCCGATCAAGGAAGACTACACCGGGTTCGCCGTTGCGCCAGGCCCCTTCCACGATTTTGTTGAAAACCTCTCTCGCCCTCAGGCGCCTGACTACTTCTCCATTGCGGGGGTTTATGAGCTCATATTCCCCGTCTTCCCTCAGAGCCTGGATGAAGCGGTCCGTTATAGCCACGCTTATGTTGAAGTTGGCGAAGGCCCCTTCTTTCTCTTTGCAGGTGATAAATTCCAGGATATCAGGATGATCCACCCGCAGGATGCCCATGTTAGCCCCGCGGCGGCGGTTGTGCACCAGAAAGCCGTTGGCCACGAATTCGGCCCCCGTCACCTCTATGTCCATGGTGTAGGCTCTATCTTTTTCTACATCTGTAACGCGAGTGTAATAGAGATTGCTCCGCAAGAGTTCATCTCTGGGCTGAAGGCCATTGCGGACGCCTGAAGCTCCGGTAAGTTTTTCTTCCAGGCGCTGTCTCTTGAGTTCGCTTCGGAACCCTATTGTTCTGGCAAAATGCAGGAGGCTTGGCCTGTGAGATATCCTCAGCTCATAAACGGGCTTCCCGCCCTTCTTCCTCTCAGCGGCTCGTGAGACGATCCCGAGCGCCAGGAGGAGTTGCTGGACCTGCTCAATGAGTTCCTTTGAGGGGTTACGAAGGCGAACGTGCCCTTTCGGGGAAACATCCCCATTGCCTTCAAAGAGCCCCCTCAGGAAAGCCCGCACACTTTCAGGGGAAGCTGTGAGGATGAGGGCGGGAATTCCAGCGCGGGCGGTCCCTTCTTTGTTCAGTCCAGCTTCCTGCCACCACTCAGCCAGAGCAGCATTGCGAGCTACAATCAGGGATGAGGCATGGCCTTTCTTCTGCCCCCTGGCAGGGTTCAGGCCGAACTTCCGCAAAGCCTCTTCAAGCCATTTTTCTACATCCGGTGTGTTGCAAGGCGCATGGAAAACCAGGCATTCCGGCTTCCCGTTCGGAGCGGAAAGAGAGCCATTTGCGATGAAATAACCCACCAGCTCCGCCAAATCCGGATTCATCCTATCGGGCAGGGTGATGGGGGTGACATCGTGATGCTCAAGGGGGCAGGGTGGAAGGGAAGCATCGTGCCCGGTATACCCTCCTAACCTCACCACGAGCCTGTCGCCTGGTTTTACCTTCTCCGCGGCTTTCCACTCAATTCGCCCATCCTCTGTAACCACCCGGACCAGATGGTTATAGGTGGCCTCCAGATACAGGCCCAGGTCTGTTCTTATGCGGTAAACTTCAGCGGTGCCGTTATCCTGAGCGAGGAAGGCAGGTTCAAAGCCATCGCGCCCCAATACTTCCTCATTCAGGGGGTTATCCCCCATCGGAGGAGCGTTAAGGAACGCTCCGAGCCTCTGAAGACCCCTGGTGGTTCGGACCCATGTCCTGACCGAGAGGCATCCACCCTGTTTTATCACATCGGTGGCGGTATCAAAGACTCGCATGAAACTCACCGGACCAGAAGCGATCCCTCCGGTGGAACGGACTACATCGCCTTTGGGGCGCAGGCGGGAGAAGCTGAAACCCGTGCCTCCGCCCGACTGGTGAATGAGGGCTGTGGCTTTCACAGCCTCAAAAATGCTGGACATATCATCATCCACCGGGATTACAAAACAGGCGCTTAGTTGTCCCAGAGGAGTGCCGGCGTTCATCAGGGTTGGGGAGTTGGGCAGAAAATCAAAGCTGACCATAAGCTGGTAAAACTTTTCAGCCCACTCTTCCTTCCGAGATTCCTCAGCCTCAGCCACGGCTTTGGCCACCCGGCGAAACATTTCCTCGGGTGTTTCTATAACGTTGCCTTTCTCATCCTTCCTCAAGTAGCGCTTTTTAAGAGTAGCTGCGGCGGCGGGTGAAAGCTTAAGGGTCATCTTTATCCCCTCCTTCCCAGTTTTATTTAACCGAACCTGTGGCAGCAGCGAAAAGCCTCAGGAAACTCTCCCCTGTTCTAACTTCAGGTGGAAATTGCTCTTTGAGGTTGTAATTCCTCCTGAGCTTCCTTCCCCACTTTTCTTCCCACCTTTCTCTGTATTCCTCCAGGGGCGATTCTCCCTGGGCAAAACGAGCGGCTACTTCTCCTGCCAGAGCTCCAGCAGCCATGGCGAAAGGAATTCCCCCGCCGGTCAAGGGGTCCACCTGCCCGGCTGCATCTCCTACCAGTATTATCCCCGGCCCCACAATGGTTTCCAGAGGTCGCAGGGGAACCAGGCCGGTAATGAGGGTTACAGGGCTTCCCTTAGAGAGGGCCGGGATGGATTCAATGAACCGCACCAGGTAATTGATTGCAGGCTCTCTGGCCAGATTGGCCTGCACCCCAAGGCCGACGTTGGCCTTCCCTTCGCCTTTCGGGAAAACCCAGGCATAACCACCGGGGGCAAACTCAGGAGTCAGGTAGTAAAGAGTAATAGATGGGTCCACCTCAATTCCGGAGAGGAGAAACTGAGCGCAGGAGATAGCTTCTTTCGGAGGCAAGGTAGTATTAATCCCTGCCCATCGCCCTGCTTCCGATTCGACTCCGTCGGCGGCTATAACCACCTTAGCTTCCACTTCTTTCTCCACTCCCGCAGCTTTAACCCTGACCCCTCTTATTCTGCCTCCGTCCATAAGCAGGCCGACGGCCGGGGTTTTGACCAGAACCTTAGCTCCAGCCCTGGCAGCTTCCTCCGCCAGGAAACGGTCAAATATCCGGCGCTCCAGGATAAAACCTTCCCCGGCCTGGAAGGATTTCCAGAGCTTAAAGGTCTTCCCATCCTGGAAATAGAAGGCGGCCCCGGTGATGGTAGAGGCCACGAAAGAAGGCATGGGTTCAAAGAATCTCCTGAGAGCCTCAGCCGATATCCCTTCGGCGCAGCGGACAGGGCTCCCTATTTCTTGTCGCTTTTCCAGAAGCAGGACCGAAGCTCCGTGGCGGGCAGCGTACAGGGCAGCCATAGAGCCAGCCGGCCCGGCCCCGATTACCACCACATCATAGGAGGAATCAGGAGAAGGATGAACGGCCCTGGAGGTAGCCCTTGGGATAGATAAAGCTCCACTGGGGCAAACCCTAACACACAGGCCGCAATCGTTACAGGCCTCACCGACCACAACCCTCGTTTCGGCCAGGGAGAGGGCTTTCTGAGGACAAAGGCTGACACATCCCCCACAGTATGAGCAAAGGCCTGACTCTACTTTTACCATTACTCCTCTCCCAGGAGTTTCTCTATCTCCCTCTTCAGACTTTCCAGATCCTCCAGGGGCAGGTAAACCGAGGCGAAGCGTATGTAAGCCACCTGGTCCAGCTCCTTGAGCTTCTCCAGGACCATCTGACCGATGAGGCGGCTTGGGACTTCGGCTTTGCCCATGGCCCGGATTCTATCCTCAATTTCATCGGCAAGGTTTTCAATAGTTTCAAAGGGAATGGGCCTTTTAGCGCAGGCCTTCCGGATTCCCGTTAAAAGCTTTTCCCGGTCAAACTCCTCCCTGCGTCCGTCCCTTTTAATCACCACAGGGGTAGCCATCACGGTTTCGTAGGAAGTAAACCGCTTCCCGCAGCTCTTACATACCCTTCGCCTTCGGATACCCTTGGGGCTATGGCGGGTATCGGTCACCCTGGATTCGGTGCTTCCACAGTAAGGACACCTCAGCACTTCAGCTCCTTTACATAATGAACTAAATGTTTGGTCTTTGATGGGTAAAACCACAAAATTTAGTGGCTTACCTTCTATAAGTTTAGCACACTTTCGCCCTCGTGGCAACCCCCTAACGTGTTAAAATTTCTAATGCTTCTCTAACGTTCCTCTATCGCCTCTCTAATGCGCCTGTGCTTTAATGCCCCTTGCGGGAGGGCAGGATGGGTAAGATAACCTGTGCTAATTGCGGGATCGTGATAAATTGGAAACCCACGGTGGTGGAAGGCAGGTTCTACTGCTGCGTGGGATGCAGCCAGGGAGGACCCTGTACGTGCGATTATTCCCACCTGCCCAATCCCGAAGAAATAGCTCCCATTATAATCATGGAGGAGGTGGTGGAAGATGGCGAAGATAGTGGGCATTGACCTTGGAACTACTAACTCTGTTATTGCGATTGTGGAAGGCGGTGAACCCATTGTGATCCATAACGCTGAAGGGGAACGCCTTACCCCCTCAGTAGTGGCCTTCACCAAGACCGGGGAGAGGCTCGTAGGTAGGCCTGCCAAACGCCAGGCCATAATTAACCCCGAAAATACTGTATTTTCTATCAAACGCTTTATGGGCCGCCGATACGAAGAGGTAGAAGAAGAAAGGAGGCGTGTCCCCTATAAGGTCGTCAGAGGGCCCCAGGGAGACGCTCGCGTTTACATTCCTATCACTGGCAAAGAGTATACACCTCAGGAAATTTCAGCCATGATTCTGGCCAAACTCAAGGCTGATGCGGAAGCTTACCTGGGCGAGCCCGTGACCAAAGCAGTAATTACCGTTCCCGCCTATTTCAACGACTCCCAGCGTCAGGCCACCAAAGATGCGGGGCGCATCGCTGGCCTTGAGGTGCTCCGCATCATCAATGAGCCCACCGCTGCAGCCCTCGCCTACGGGCTGGACAAGAAGGAGAACGAGAAAATCCTGGTCTTTGACCTGGGTGGCGGCACCTTTGACGTCTCCATCCTTGAGGTGGGCGATGGTGTTATAGAGGTCCTGGCAACAGCTGGCGATACTCATCTTGGTGGCGATGATTACGACCAGAGAATCATTGAGTGGATATGCGATGAGTTTTACAAAGAGCACCGGATAGATTTGCGCCAGGACCGCCAGGCCCTCCAGCGTTTGAAGGAAGCGGCCGAGAAGGCCAAAATAGAGCTTTCTACCCTGATGGAAACGGAAATTAACCTGCCCTTCATCACGGCTGATGCTTCCGGGCCCAAGCACCTGCAGATGCGTCTTACCAGAGCCAAGTTTGAACAGCTCACGGCAGACCTTACGGAGCGGCTCAAGGGGCCCTTCATGCAGGCTCTGAGCGATGCCAGGCTCAGGCCTCAGGACCTGGACGAAGTAATCCTTGTGGGCGGCGCTACCCGGATGCCAGCAGTACAGAAGCTCGTCCGGGAACTGACGGGCAAAGAGCCCCACAAGGGAGTTAACCCCGATGAGGTGGTGGCCATAGGGGCAGCTATACAGGCAGCCGTCCTGGCAGGGGAAATTAGAGACGTGCTCCTTCTGGACGTTACACCTCTGAGCCTGGGCGTTGAAACCCTGGGCGGGATAATGCACGTCCTCATCCCCCGCAACACCACTATTCCGGTGCGTAAGAGTGAGATTTTCACTACCGCCGAGGATGGCCAGACCGCAGTGGAAATCCATGTGCTTCAGGGAGAGCGCCCCATGGCGGCCGATAACATAACCCTGGGTCGCTTCCGCCTGGAGGGGATACCCCCTGCTCCAAGAGGGGTTCCCCAGATAGAGGTAACTTTTGACATTGACGCCAACGGAATCCTCAATGTCTCGGCCAGGGATATGGCCACCGGCCGGGAGCAGAAGATAACCATAACGGCCTCCACTAACCTTACCCAGGCCGAAATTGAACGCATGATAAGAGAAGCCCAGCAGTACGCGGAGCAGGACCGGCGCAAGCGCGAGCTGGCCGAGGCCCGCAACCAGGCCGATAACCTCGTCTACTCCATTGAAAAGCTCCTGCGGGAAATGGGTGATAGAATCCCACCCGATGACCGCCGCGAGCTGGAAGCCCGCATAGCTGAGGTCAAAGAAGCCATGAAGGGTGACGACATAGGGGCCATCAGAAGGGCTATGGAGCGGCTCCAGCAGGCCAGCTATCGCTTGTCCGAAAGGTGGTATAGCACCCAGACAAGGCCCGGAGGCAATGGCCAGCGTCCTCCTGAGGGAGAACATCAGGGAGACGTGGTAGAAGGTGAATACAGGACAATGTAACCAACAGAAGCCCTGCGGGTGTAAATTAGCTCACAAGCCCGCAGGGCCTTTAATTTTCCAGCGCCCTTAGCTTCACTTCCTTTCCAGCTTAACCCTTACGATCCTCGGGCCCTTCATTTCCGTTACGGTTAACTTGACCTCTTGGCAGTGAAGCTCATCCCCTTCGCGGGGGACCCTCTGAAGTTGGGTGAAAATAAGGCCGGCCAGTGTCTCATAATCCTCACTCTCCGGCAGCGTGAGACCCAGAGTCTCGTTCACCTCGTCTACTCTGAGGGCTGCGTCAAGGTAGTAAACATTATCGCTAACTTTCTCTATAAGAGGCTTTTCCAGGGCTGATTCATCAGTGACCCGCCCCACGATCTCCTCCAACAGCTCTTCCAGGGTGACAAGCCCCGCCGTGCCCCCGTATTCATCTATCACCACTGCCATGTGGATGCGGTTCGTCCTCATCTCCTTCATAAGCTCATCTATCGGCTTGCTTTCAGGGACCACGTAGGCGGGTCGAGCTAATTCCCGCACCTTCTTCTGAAAGCTTGCAGGGTCCTGGCTCACGTTGAGAAGCACATCTTTTATGGCCACAAAGCCTATAATGTTGTCAATGGAATCCTCGTAAATTGGGTAACGAGCATGGCGGGAGCGCTTGAACTCCTCCAGAAAATCCGCCAGGGTAAGGTCAGCTTCTATGGCTACTATTTCTGTTCGGGGTATCATGACTTCCCTTGCGGTCCTTTCCCCGAAATCGAAAACTTTCGTTAAAAGTTCTTCCTCTGCCTCCTCCAGGATTCCTTCCCGATAGCTTCCCTTTATGAGGGCTTTGAGTTCTTCAAGGGTGTGGACGGCCCGGAGGGCAGCTCCAACCTCTATGCCTATAGGTTTAAGGATGATGGCTGCGGACCGGTCCAGGAGCCAGATAAAGGGCTTGAAGATAGCATAGAACCACTGCATGGGGATTGACGAGCTCAGAAACACCTTTTCACCCCAACGGAGGGTCAGGCTCTTGGGGACCTGTTCTCCCAGAAGCACATGGAGGTAGGTTATTGTACCGAAAGCTAAGACTGCTCCTGCTGTGTGGGACACAAGGTCCCCAGCCCAACCAAAAAGGTAGCGGGAAAATGGCTTTAAAATTTGAGCTACTGTTTCTTCTCCGACCCAACCCAAGGCAAGGCTTGCGATGGTTATGCCCACCTGAGAGGCAGCTATGAAACGGTCCGGGTTATTGTAAAAATGAAGGGCAATAATTGCAGACCGGCTTCCGCGAGCGGCTTTGGCTTCCAGAGAGGGCTTTTTGGTAGAAACCAGAGCGAATTCAGCGGCAGAAAAGAAAGCATTTAAGGCGATGATCGAAAACACAATGAAAAGCCTCAAGGCCAATAAAGAACCTTCCTCCATACACTTACCTCCTACCGTTCTCTAACGATAAGAGCTTGCGGAAGGGCGGAAATCCCTGAGATGGAGCTCTACCCCTTCCTGATTGCCCCAGCGGGTCAACTTGGGGGTATAGACGATGTCAAGAAACTCCCTTACTTCCCCAGCCCTCAAGCCCATCCTGAAACCTATGGCTGCCCAGGTCCTTGAAGCCCAGGCCAGAGTCAGACGGAGGTGCCTGGATTCTTCCCCTACCAGCCGGTACTCCTGAACTTTAACCCGACGGGTCAGGAAAAGGGGTTCGGGGTTGGCGTAGCCGAAAGGTTCAAGCATAGATATATAATGGCAGAGCTCAGGGGTTATCTGGTCGAGGGAGGTTTCAGCATCAATTTTGAGGGTCGGGACAAGCTCCATGCCCTTCAGGTTTTCCCGGGCGATTTCCTCTAACCGCACCTTGAGGGCGGGAAGGTTGCGGGTTTCCAGGGTCAACCCTGCAGCTGCTGCATGCCCTCCATACTTCTGAAGGAGATCAGCGCACTGGTCCAGAGCTGCCGTTATATCGAATTCCGGGATGCTCCTGGCTGAGCCTCGGCTTCTTTCGGGGGATAGCTCCATAACTACAGCAGGGCGGTAAAATTCCTCCACCAGCTTACTGGCCACAAGCCCCACTACTCCCGGAGCAAAACTCTCATCCCCCACTATTAGCACCAGGTCTCTCTCCAGTAACTCAAGGGCCTTAAAACGGGCTTTCTCTAAATGCTCGTTCATGAGCTTCTGGCGTTGCCGGTTCCATCGGTCTAATTCCCGGGCGAGCTCTAAAGCCTTTGCTTCGTCCTGGCTTGTTAGAAGGTCCAGGCTCAGCATAGCTGTGGTGAGACGGCCTGGGGCGTTGAGGCGTGGCCCCAGGATAAAGCTTATGGCATAAGAATCGATCTCCCCGGGTGCCACCCCTGCCACCTGCATAAGGGCCCTTAGACCTGGCCTGGCTACAGAGTTGAGGCTTTGAATCCCTCGCACAGCCAGAGTCCTGTTCTCACCGGTGAGAGGGACCACATCCGCCACTGTGCCGAGAGCTACCAGGTCGTAGAGCTCTGGTTCTTCCACTGGAAGGGGTGAGATGGGAACCTGCCGGTTGGCCAGAAAGAGGGCCTGAGATAGCTTGAAAGCTACGCCGGCCCCGGCTAGTTCTTTAAAGGGGTAAAGGCAATCGGCCCTTTTTGGGTTTATTACGGCCAAGGCTGGCGGTATCTCCGGCCCTATAGCGTGGTGATCGGTTATGATAAGGTCGAGGCCTATCTGGCGGGCATAGCGGGCTTCCTCTATTGACCGGATCCCGCAATCGGCGGTTATGACCAGTCTTATCCCCTTACGCGCAAGGGACCTGAGGGCAGGTTTGTTGAGGCCATAGCCTTCGTATAACCTGTCGGGAATATATGGAATGACGTTTCCCCCCAGAGCTCTGATAGTTTCCAGGAGGATGGCGGTGGCTGCTAATCCGTCCACATCAAAATCGCCGTAAATAGCAATGGGTTCCCGTCCCTTTATTGCCCTGCGGATGCGGGTTACAGCTTTATCCATATCCTTCATCTTGAAAGGATTGAAAGGCTCTTCTCCGCCTCTGAGGAAAGCCTCAATTTGGGATGGGGTCCTGGCCCCCCGGTTGTATAGAATTTTCACCACCAGGGGCGGGATACTGGGAAAGGAGTTCAGAAGGGAAAGCGGAGGAGAAGGAGCTATAACCCATTTGGTGAAGCCCATAGTTTTTCCCGATTATTTCAGCGTTTCTACTATCTTGGCGAACTCTTTGAAGGGTATAGCCGTAAGGGTTTGAGTTGAAGTTGCTCCAAAGTAATTCAATATAATAGCCGCCTTTGCTGCCGAGAGGGCATCCGGGGCTTCAATAATGTGGAGAAAATCATAAGCTCCCAGGAGGGCGTAACTGGCGATGCGTTTTACCTCAGGGCAAACCTTTTTAAGCTCCTTCTCAAACTCCTCTTCCATTTTCCCCAGGTCTTTAATCCTCTTTATCCCTTCCTCTGACACCTTAGACAGGATTACGAACGTCGCCATGGTTTTCTCCCCTCAGAACCTTATGGCAACGTCGGCAGCGGGGCTCATACATCTCCTGAGCGCCCACTAGGATGACCGGATCATCGTAAGAAGCGGGGCGTCCGTTTATAAGGCGCTGCGTTCTGGTAGCAGGAGCTCCGCATACGACACAAATAGCTGAAAGTTTATCCACCTGCTCGGCCTGAGCCATAAGAAGAGGGACGGGGCCGAAAGGTTCGCCCCTGAAGTCCATATCAAGCCCCGCTACTATAACCCTTATGCCTCTATCGGCCAACTCGTTGCAAACTTCGGCAATTTCCCAATCAAAGAACTGGGCCTCATCAATAGCCACCACTTCCACTTCGGGCTCCAGAAGTTCCAGAATCTGGCGCGCTTCGGAAACAGGTATTGCTTCCAGATCAGCTCCACTGTGGGATATAACCTTTTCCGGATGATAGCGCTTATCTATACCATGTTTGAAGACCTGAACCTTTTGCCGGGCAATGCGGGCCCTTTTAACCCGCCGGATTAGCTCCTCAGTTTTTCCAGAGAACATGGGCCCGCAGATCACCTCAATCCACCCTGAAGGGTAATAGGGATGCATTTTTATCCTTCCTCTTTTTTACGGCTCAGCTCTTCGGTCTTCTGGGCTCTCCTCTTGAAGCGTTCAACCTGGCCTCCAGTATCCACTATACGCTGCTCCCCCGTGAAGAAGGGGTGACAGGCGGAGCAAACGTCAGTGCGGATTACCTTTTTGGTGGCGCCGGTTATAAAAGTATTGCCACAGGCACATATCACCTGGGCGTCGGTATAAAATTCCGGATGTATTCCTTTTTTCATCTTCTCTTTTTACCTCCTCCTTAAGCTGTAAGCGGCAATACGCTTACCCAGGTCCTGCCACCCTTCTTTTCAAATTTTACGATACCATCCACCAGAGCATATAAGGTGTAATCCCTCCCTACCCCAACATTGCTTCCAGGCTTAACTTTTGTTCCTCTCTGGCGGACTAAAATAGTTCCAGCCCTTACCAGCTGGCCTCCGTAGCGCTTTACACCGAGGCGCTTGGAGTTGCTATCGCGACCGTTCCGGCTGGAGCCTCCTCCTTTTTTGTGAGCCATTTCTCCTTCACCTCCTTTCTCAAGCTATTATCTCTTTAATGAGAAGGCGTGTGTAAATTTGGCGGTGGCCTTTCTTTCGGCGGTAACGCTTTTTAGGCCTGTATTTGAAAACAATGATTTTAGGGCCTTTGAAATGCTCCTGAACTACGGCCTTAACCCGGGCCCCCTCTACAAAAGGCCTCCCAATCTGCACCTTTTCCCCGTCCACCACCATAAGGACCTTATCAATTTCAACTTCTCTTCCTGGCTCCACCGGCAACTTCTCTACCTCAATAACACTGCCGGCAGAAACCTGGTACTGTTTGCCCCCACTTTCAATAACAGCGTACATCGTCTGCTCCCCCCTTTCAGCATTAACGTGTCCTTAAATCATTCAAATTATACTCGCTAAGGCTCTATTGTCAAACCAATGCGCCTGGTCGGCTACCTTCAGTCATCACAATCTAAACACCCGGTTCTTCCACCGGAAGCGGAATTGGGAACCCTCTCCCACCAGCGCATCCGTTATCCACGGCTTTCCTGTCCTCAGACTTAGCCCCATCACCTGCCCGGGAAGCGCCTCTTATGCCTTTTCGTCCACCAGCTCAGGAGGTCGGTCCCCCAGTGAGGACCCCCCTTCGGTCTTCCGGCCATTTCTTTTTAAGAAGACGACTTTCATAATATAGAGGCGGGACCTTTTTCCCTCGGGGTTGTTCCAGTCTGGAACAACCAGGGCCTCAGCCGCTGTGAGGAATGGATAGGCCTGCTCTGACGGCCTCGCCTTGCACACGGCAGATTAAACCTAAGTTCGGAGAGTTACCGGGTCCGGCGAGGGAAAATTGGCGGAAAGGATATTGCCTTATGAAAAGCCACGGACTATGGATAATGTTGGTAGGCATTTTGCTCCTTGGAAGTTGTGGGAGAACTTTGTACCCCCCCCATCGCCCCTCACCACACCCACGGTTAACCTATGCCCCTACTTCCCCCATCTCCGGAAAAAAATAACAACCTCACCCCTGACTTACCCCGGAATCCTGCACCCACCTCTGGGCTATCGGTGGGTTGAAAGAAAAGTTGAGAGGGTTTCCCTAGTTGAGGATAGGCTGGTTTGGCTTAAGGAGGGGGTTCTGGAATGCATCCACTTCTCCGATCGTCAGGTGCTCTGGCGATACAATCCGCCCGTAAGCTTGCGGATCGCTGATATAGCAGTTGTAAAGGACAGGGTTTTCTTCTTGGCATATCAGCAATTAGGTCCATCCGCCCGACGCATTAGGGTTATAGCCCTGAGGCTTAATAGCGGTAGTCAGCTCTGGGAGCGCTCTTTATACGGTCCATTACTCCCTCTATGCTGCTGAGCATACGGTATATGTTTATGATGGGGTAATTTCCACGCTTACGGCTCTGGATTCCCACACTGGTGAAATCCATTGGCAGTACACTGGCCAGTGTTCCGGCCCGGCACTAGCAGTGGAAGGGAGATTATGGGTGCAATGCGAGAAAAACTTAATTGAACCGGATGAATGGACAGGAGAAATTAAGGCGCAACTGACTAATCTGGCAGCCGAACAGATTGCATATAAGGACGGCTTTTTGATAACCATCCAATCCGCCTGGCCCGAGAATATTACCCACCAAAGTCAACTTCCAGATACGTCTATAATCGTGTGGAAAAGACAACATGAACACCCGCTCTGGAGCGTTATTAACCCTGGTCCCCCTTCCGGTTTGTGGGTGAGTGAGAGGACATTAATTTACAGGGCAGGGAAGACTGTGCGGCACGTTAATCTCCAGAATGGTGCGATCGTGTGGGAAACCAGACTTTCCGACGAAAGGGGCACAAACTTGCTTGGGGCTGGGAAAGTGCTTCTGGTGGGAAGCCATGCTGGCTATCTCCATGCGCTTGATAGGGAAAGTGGTCATCGGTTATGGAGTCGGGATCTCTGGACAAGCCTGAAGCCAGGCTCGTTCCATGTCACCGTATTGGGCGTCTATAAAGAGGCCGTTCTTCTGAAAATAGGTAAGTACGTGGCAATGCTGATTCCAAACGGGCAGACATCCTGGCCTATTCCACCGCCCACTCCTGCGCATGTGCCAGAACCGGAAGCATTTGAGTGAAAAGCTCCCAAAATATCCAGACCGCCTGAGGACTGGTCTCCCCCTTCCCCTGCGGAAATTACCAGACTCTCACCCAAGTAAATGGCCGAAGCCCATCTTCAGATATTAACCAATTTCAAAGGAGCAAGAAGATACGCTGCCTGGGGGTTGTCTGGCCTCTGATTATTGGTCACAGATATATTTTTTCCCTGCCGATAGAGGTGGAGGAACGTAATTAATTCCGGTTCAGACCTGAATTTGAGATATCTGGCTTCGCTAACTCTATCATTCGGCCTGACATACTCCCATTAGCCCTTGTGCCAGGTCGTTATCGATGCTCAACCTGCGGAGTCGCTTGGGATAAGAGCTCCCCACGTCCAGCACCCTTTCGTCAGGCTGTACTGAGGGGCTTGAAGGCCATTTCCACCGTTTGGAAAATCCTGATGGGCTCCAAAATTACTACTGGGGGCTCTGGGCAACTTTTCTGCCGGAGTGCTGGTGCAGCAAAATATCCTGATACTCATCCGAACCTCAGCTTAAGTTTTTTGACATTGATGCCCATGTATGGTATTTTATCAGTGTTAAATTGAGAATCGGAGGTGGATATGAGCTCCCCCTTCTTCCCAGAAATGCACGACCTGGTCAAACTTGTTAACCCTAAGGGCTCATTCCCCACCAGGGATGGGAAACCTTTAACCCTTGCCGACAGCAGTGGTAAGGTCTTTGCCAATCTGGACCTTTCAAAGCTTGGTTTAGAAGACAAGAAATTCTTGCCCACCCTTCAGGCTATTTTTTACGCCGGCCATTTTCCTGAAGAGGAGTTGATCGATGCTCAGCTCAGAAAGAAGTTATTCTTGCTCGAATTAGCTCATAAGTTGGCCTCTGCCTTCCCGGAAAACGTTGTTCCCGCCTCAGGGGAGCCCACCTTTTCCTTTTATAAACTCTGGCAGCCTCAGCATGCTTCTTTAACTCAATTTACCCCTCCTATAAGCAACAGTCAGGCCTTAAAGGAAGCCCTGGAAATGGCCACCTCCTGGGAAAAGGGCCAGAGCTTTTGGGAGAAGTTTTCCTCGCATTTAAAGGTTCGGAGCTACTACGATTACAAGCCCTTTAACATAGCATCCCTTTTCGCTCATTCCTACCTCACTTCCCAATTTTACAAGGCCCTGGAAGAAAAAGTGGTAGAAATGGAATCTCCATGGAGACTTGCCCTTGAAGGGGAAGAAGCTTTTACACCTGAAGAAGCTGAGCAGAAGTGGTTTGGCCGTGTTGTATGGGGCCAGGTAAATTTCTACCAGAAGCCCCAGGTCCTTGATGACCTCAAAGTTTTCCGCAAGCTTCAAGAAATTATAGCTGATTTAGAAGAGGCTTTCAATTCCAACGTAATCGCCACTTTTTACAATCACTTCTGGCTTTTTATCCCGGGCAGAGACAAACAAAGCTTGGAAAAAATCGCCGATTTCTTTACAGAGAAAGGCTTTCCGGTGACCCTTCGCTACCAGGAAGCTCCTCTGGCTACGTTAGGAGAATCCAGGGCTATAGAGTTCAGGATAATCCTCCTGGAAGCCATGGCTTCAGAACTGACACGCCTTAAAGGCGAAGAGGAAAGCCGGAAGGTGCAGCTGGAAGAAGACCTCAAAGTTCAAGAAAGACTTGCAGCCGAGTTGGAGAGAGAGATAGCGAAGCTTGAAGAGGAGCTCAAACGCCTTACCTCTCCCAAAACCCGTCATGCTACCCGTAAATTGAAGAAAGAAAGGGAGAAAACCTACGGGAACGTAACTTCTCGCCTTCAAACTCTGCGGCAAGAAATCAGCAATATTGAGGGGAAGCTGAAGAAGATAAATGAAGAAATAGCCTGGCTGGAAGAGCAATTAGTTAGGGAAAGAGCCGAGAAAAGCAAAGGCCCTACATGGTACCAGGAAGAAAAACATCCCCCTGAGATACGAAAAAGACAAAAGGGGATAGAATTATGCCAGGTCTGCGAGGCAAGGGAGCCTGCTAAAGGCAGCGAACTTTGCTCCATATGTCAGGAGATCAGGACATCGGAAGGGGATTTTTCCAGCCAGATTTCCTGGCTTTCAGGAGGTTATCTCCTCTGGCTCTACTGTTTCTTTGAACCAAGGTTCTGGCAACACGCCATACTCACCCTCTTCAGCAATTACCTGGACAAAGTAAACCCTGGCCTCTGGGGGGCCAGCCAGCGTTTTCATCTGAAGACTTCTTTGCGGTGGCCTGTAATAATTAGAGACTTTATAGATGACCTTCAAAGCTTTCTCAAAGAGCTGGAGCTGGAAATATGCCGGCTCGTGGGAGCCAGAAATCGCATCCGCTTGGCTGATAACCTCTGGATTATGCCTATATCTCGGGGAACAAAAGTGGTAATCCTTCTCAGAAGTTACATAGCTCTCCTGGAGAAGTTTTTCCCTTCCCTTATCCCCTTAGCTGATATGCCCATATACCTGGGGATAAGCATAGCTCCAGCGTCAGAACCATTCTTCAGTCAGTGGCACTATTTGAGGCGCCCCCCTCAGCCGATAAGCCTTAAGCTTCCAGATCAGGAACGCCTGGAAGTGAGCATCAATATCATGAAGGAACTCATCCGCTACGGCGAAGTCATGATAAGTTACCGCCAGAGGCGACGCCCATCTCTGGAGCAGGTCAGGATTGAGGAGCTTATTGCCAGGAATATAATCAAGCGCCAGGATGTGAAGACCTTCCAGCAGCTCATTGGCTGGGAAGCCCCCTCTTAACAAAAAAGCCTGGAAGGAGTCACTAGGTCTCGGAGAGCTATCCAGAAACAATGGCCAGAGAGCTGGAAAAGGGAATACTTTGTTTCCTCGGAGGGGAAAAGTGAAAGTCCTGCTTTTAGCGAACGTGAAAGGATTAGGTAAAGCTGGAGATATCAAGGATGTGGCCGACGGCTATGCTCGTAATTATCTTATCCCCAAGGGCTTAGCTGTGCCTGCTACACCTGAGAATTTGAGCAGGGCGGAATTCAAAAAGCGTGTCCAGGAAGAGAAAATGAAACGCCTGGCCGAAGATATGCACGCCTTAGCTGAGTTTCTCTCTGGCATGACCCTTACATTTAAAGTTAAGGCTGGGGAAAAAGACAAGTTATTTGGTGCTGTAACGACTGCTGATATAGCCTTAGCCCTGGAAAAGGAACTGGGCCGCCCCTTTGATAAACATAAAATAGAGCTTGAAGAGCCTATAAAACAGCTGGGGATCTACAATGTCCCCATAAGGCTGATGCCTGGCCTTGTAGCTCAGGTCAGGGTAGTGGTAGAAAAAGAATCTTAGAAGGACTCCACATGAATCAGGACCCGGCGGCTGCGGGGGCCATCGAATTCCGCCAGGTAAATGCCCTGCCAGGTCCCCAAAGTGAGCTTTCCGTCGGACACAAAAACGAAAGCGCTGTTTCCCACCACTGATGTTTTAACGTGGGCGTCAGCATTTCCTTCGGTATGATGATAGTGAGCTCCGGGAGGAGCCACCTTCCGTAAAACTTCCACTATGTCTTTCCTTACAGAAGGGTCCCATGTTTCGTTAACGGTTATTCCAGCGGTTGTATGGGGCACAAAAAGGTAGCAGATTCCTTCTTTAACCCCGCTCCCAGCCACAACTTTCTGCACTTCCCCTGTTATATCCACCAGTTCTTCTTTGGAACGGGTTTGCACTTCAATAACTTTCATCTTTCCTCACCTCCAAATTTCTAAAAGTTGCCAGAATCCGATGAGAATAAATAACGAACCAGCAAGATAAGACCGGAGCCGGGGTTCAACCTTTGCAAACAGGGATTGGCCCAGGTATATAGCCACCACAGAAAGGAGGCCCAAAGCGCAGAGCACCCCCAGGAATACCGTAAAGGGCTCGTAGGAAACCGCAAAGAGGGCTGTTGCTATTTGAGTTTTATCCCCCATCTCCGAAACAACGATCATAGTAAAAGCCGTAGAAAAGGGATCTTTAAGCTCGCATTTCATGCTTTCGTCAGAAGATTTGAGCGGGGTTAAAAGGCCAAAGCCTATAAAAATAACACCAGCAATGATTTTCACCCAGACCAGAGGAATAACTCGCGCTATAAATTCTCCGAACAGTATAGCCAGGCCATCGGTAATGGCGAATGCCAGCAGTGCCCCCAGCAGGAGAGATGCACGTTTATGGGTCCTTGAAGCGAGGCAGAACAAGGCCAGCTGGGTCTTATCGCCGATTTCAGCTAGGCTTATTGTGACAAAAGGGATTAAAAAACTCTGCATTTTTCACCCCTTTTAAAATTCCCGGGGCATTATAGCAGAAAAGGTTTTCTGAGACAAAAACACCTGTGAAACTTTGCCGTATTCAGGTGCAGCTTCTAAATCAGAGGGCTTCAGGTTGGCAAGGATGGGTCTAAAGCAAAATTTCCAAATTGACAGGAAGTCCTGGCTCTGGTAATATTATCTTCGGAGGGATGGCCGAGTGGACGAAGGCGGCGGTCTTGAAAACCGCTGTGGGGTAAGCCCCACCGTGGGTTCGAATCCCACTCCCTCCGCCTTGCAGGTGCAGAAAAAGATTTACTGGCTGAAAAAACTGAGGATTTTCTCTAAATTTGCCCCAAAACCGCTGAAAATATGATCATCCACAATTATGGTCGGGGAGAGGACTCTGCCGGTTAGCTTTTTGAGTTCTTCAGCGAAAGCTGGATTTGTGCTAAAGTCCCTTTCTTCAAAGGGTATATTTTTCTGAGCAAAGAAACTCTTTGCTGCTTCACAATCGGCTCAGTGAGGCTGAGTGTAAATTATTACTTTCCTCACAGTTTGTTCCCTCCGAGAATTTTCTCCAATTCTTCAGGCCTGGCTATAGGAAGGCGGCAGGTGTAGTTTTCACACAAATACACAATAGCCTGGCCTTCAGCAAGGGGTAAAGGCTCAAGCCAGGGAGCAATTTTCAGGATGTTTTGCCTATCAGGGCCCCCGGGCCAGAAGAGAACTATCGCCTCTGGCAAAAACCGGACGCTAAGGATTCGTAAGAAGGTTTCGGCTTCCTGAGGGGATTTTGCTGCCACCACTATTTCCTTGACGGGGCCGAGGGCAAAGTCCATGGCTGTAAGCATAGAGGTGTAAGCTGAAGGCGCCCTGCCTATTAGACCAGCGGCCCCTTCCAGGATTTTCCATCCTTCTCTTTCCAGCTCGGTTTTTCCGGTAATACGGCTAAGTCGCAGGAGGACCAGGGCGGCCACAGAGTTACCGGATGGAACGACCCCATCGTGAAAGGCTTTCATCGTTAAGGGCAGAGCCTGGTCTTTGACCCTTGAGAAGAGAAGGCCGTAGCCTTCAGGATCCCGGAAAAGTTCCAGCATTTTCTCCGCCAGAAGAAGGGCTTCTTCCAGGTAGCGGTGGTTGAAAGTAGCGCCGTAAAGCTCCAGTAACCCCCAGGCCAGAAAAGCATAGTCGTCCAGGAAAGCGGGGATTGCGCTTTCTCCATCAAAAAAGCGGTGGAACAAAACGCCCTCGCTCGTGCGCATTTCCCTCAGCAGAAATTCAGCCGCCTGAACAGCTGCCGCTGTATAAATTTTATCGTTCAGGATCCTGCCTCCCATGGCTAGAGCCGCTATCATCAGGCCGTTCCAATCCGTCAGGATTTTCTCGTCCTTCAAGGGGTGCGGACGCTGAAGGCGAGCCTGGAAAAGGGCTTGCCTGCCTTCTTCCAGAAACCTCTCAAGCTCTTCCAGGGTTAAACCTCTCTCGGTGGCGAACTCCTGTGGACTTCTGGCGATGAAGGGTACGCTTTTCTGGGCGCTTATCCCATAGAACGAACTAAAAAGCTCACCCCTTTCTTTGCCGAGAACAGCTTCCACTTCTTCCCTGGTCCAGAAGTAAAACCCTCCTTCTTCCCCGCTGCTCTCTGCGCTTTCGGAGGAATAGAAACCTCCCTCCGGGGATCTCAGGTCTCGGAGGGCATATTCAAAAATGCGGGATGCCATGGTTGCATAGAAGGAGTTGCCGGTAACCTGGAAAGTTTCCAGAAAGGCTATCGCCAAGAGGGCCTGGTCATACAACATTTTCTCAAAGTGGGGGATACGCCATCTTTCATCCACAGAATAACGGTGGAATCCGAACCCAATGTGATCCCAGATTCCACCTCTGCTCAAACCTTCCAGGGTTTTCTCAACCATCGTGAGGGCTAATTTTTCCCCCGAACGTTTCCACCACCGAAGGAGAAAATTTATGTGGGAGGTGATCGGGAATTTAGGGGCTTTTCCAAACCCACCATAGTGAGGGTCAAATTGGGAAGAAAGATTTTCGTAAGCAAGGCGAAGGAGGTTTTCTGTTACGGCTCCGGCATAGGAAGCCTTAGGGGTTTTCTCCAGGAATTCTTTTACTCTTCCTCCAGTTCGCAGCAGTAAATCCTTCTGGTTTTCCCATAAGTAAGCTATCCTTTTTAGAAGATCCTTCAGACCTGGAAGGTTGTGACGGCTTTCTTTTGGGAAATAGGTGCCGGCGAAAAAGGGCTCTCCCTCCGGCGTAAGAAACACTGTTAGAGGCCATCCACCCCCGCCCGTCATAGCCTGGCATGCGGCCATGTAGAAGTGATCCACATCGGGCCTCTCTTCCCTATCCACTTTAACGGGGATGAAGTGACGGTTGAGAAGCTCTGCTATCTCTTCGTCTTCAAAGGACTCCCTCTCCATCACCATGCACCAGTGACAGGCAAGGTATCCTATAGAGAGAAAGATGGGTTTATCTTCGCGGCGGGCTTTTTCAAAGGCCTCTTCCCCCCAGGGATACCAATCAACAGGATTGTAGGCGTGATGGAGAAGGTAGGGACTTTTTTCATGGATTAGGCGATTTGGTTTCCCCTTCATGGTTCCCACCTGTTCAGGAAAACATATTTTTCCAGGGGAAGCCTCGGGGGCCTTGTCCTCTCGGCTTCCACCTGTTTTTCGGTTAAGAGCGGACTCATCGTTCTGGAGTGTTTCCCCACAATGATTAAAGTTATCACTTTCATGTCTTCTGGGATTCCCAATATCTCTTTGACTTTATCTTCTTGATAACCGGCTATTGGGTGAGCCACGAGTCCCAGCTCAGTGGCTCTCAGGATGAGAAAAGCGGTAGCTAATCCGGTGTCGAAGAGGTAGTATTCCCGGCCTTTTATATCGCAATCCAGATCCTTTCGCGTAACTACTGCTATGATCATGGAAGAAAGCCTGGTCCACTCGTTCCCCCGGCTCATAGCTTGCCATAATTTTTCCAGTACTTCTCGCTCGTAGACAAACACAAAGCGCCAGGGTTGATTGTTGAAGCAGGACGGAGCAAGCCCGGCACTTTCACCCAGATCTCTTATCAATTCAGGAGTTATTTCAACAGGTTCCAGAGAGCGGTATGCTCTGCGAGTTCTTATAGCTTCTATCACATCCATAGAACCCCTCTAATCCAGCAATCTTTTCTCGCCCTCAAGCCGCTTAATATCGGTTATATCCTGGGTTACCTCCAGGACCCCAAGGTATTCTCCCTGGGGGCTTCGGACCGGAAAGTAACGGATGTGCAAAAAACGTCCCCTGTAATTTATCCAGAACTCGGCCACGTCTCTAACGCCGGCTTTGAATTCTTCTATTATTCGGTTGACCACGTGGATACTTTTCTGGGGGTGGCACTGTTGAACGGTTCTTCCCAGAACAGCACGAGTTCGGGGGAAGATTCTGGTTTCGGCCCGGTTGAAGTAACGCACTATGTCGTTTTTATCCACAAAGGTTATCTCTATCGGGAGGGTGTTGAGGATAGCTTCCAGTTCCTGATAGGTGAGGGTGCCGGTCTCAAAGGCGATTTCCCCTTCCAGACGGGCTGGCTCTTTAAGTTCTACAGGCGCAGGCATCGCTTCCACTGGAGTGAAGCAGCAGTAGCCCAGTTCATCAAACTGAAGCCTTATGTCGGCCCACTCCTGCTGGCCTATCACCTGCAGTGAAAGGGGGAAAAGGATGTTGTTCTCTTTGTGGAAGTGGGTGGTAAGCCAATTCTGGAGCGATTGCGCGGTGCTGGTTAATTCCTGAACGAGCTGGGGAAAGGATATGGCTGAAGCCCTCTCCAGTATCTGATAGAGCTTCTTTTTCACTTCCCTTATCTGCTGATGCTCCATCCACATTATTGCCGGCGGTTCCGTAATACCATGTTTTTCTATGTAAGGGAAAAGGACGTTTTCTTCCCGAACGTAATGGCTCTCGGAATCTCTGAAATGCTCAGCTAAGTGTGAAAGGTGGTCGCGGATTTCTGGCTCTAATGTTCCAAGTTCTCCAAGCTTATGAGCAAGCTCCACAAGCTCGGCGGCGTTTTCCAGGAGAATGCGGTGTTCTTCCATCAGGATGTGGATGGGATGCCATGGGGGAGCCAGGGTTGGGCCTCTCTTTTCAAGGCCTTCTCTGAAAACAGCCAGATGGACTTCACAGAGCCTGTGGACCTCTTCCCGCGGCAGTCCTTCTTTTATCAACTCTTCTTCAGCTCTGGCTATTTCCATAGCTGAGACGTTTTGAAGAAGGGTCTGAAACTGCGCTTTAACCTCTTCCGGATTGGCTCCCTGATGGATTTTTCGGATGATTTCCTTCAGGATTTCCTTCCGGTCTTTCCCGAAAAGCTCGCTCATATACTTCCTCCCCAGGAATTTTCTTAGAGAATTTTATCCAATTGTGCCAATGGATTCAACGACTTTTGTCTCAGGTCGGGGAAGCTGGGGCTGAGGCCTTTTCCTTCACCACCATCTGGCAGCAAGTTCCGGCGCAGGACTTAAGGTTAAGTTGACATTGCTTCGTTTTTGTAGCATAATGTTGAGAGAAATAGTAGCATTCAGGAGCTGGGAAATGTTGGTGAACCGTGAGACCGATTATGCTATAAGGGTTATTTTATACCTTGCCATGCAACCGGAAGGCACCAGGGTCAGCGCAAAGCGGCTGGCAGTAGAAAAGGTCATCCCTAAAGCTTTTACACGGCGCATTTTGACCAGGCTTGCAAAAGCGGGCCTTCTAAAAAGCTTAAAGGGGCTGAAGGGCGGAGTTTATCTGGCCAAGATGCCCTCCCAGATAAGTATCCTGGAAGTAATGGAGGCGGTGGGAAGAGTTCCCCGGGTAAGCCCTTGCATTGAGGACCCCAGGGCATGCCCTTTTACTTCCACTTGCCCCGTTCGTGAATTGTGGATTGATATAGATAAGGAGTTAAAGGAACACCTCAGGGAGACCACTTTTGAGCAATTAGCCTACAGATTCAGCAAACAGGAGGAAAAAAGCCCCACGGGAAGTGCATAATGAGAAAAATGACTGAAGGGCTTTGGTGCACAAATCTGGACATCTGATTGAAAAAGAGCATAATTGGGGGTATGAGGAGGAAAAAGTGCTCCCACCCCCGACCACAGAAGCACCCGGAAAAGCGAAAGAAGCAACCCAGGAAGACCCGCTACTGGGTGCGGAATTGGCCAGAATATGACCGGGCTCTGGTCCAGAGGGGCTCTGGGACCCTCTGGATATCGGATGAGGCCATCGCCGGATGGCGGTATGAAAGGCCGAATCATCGGGGAGCCCCTTTCTTCTACAGCGATATTGCCATAGAGACGGTCCTGACCCTTCGGGAGGTCTTTCTCCTTCCCCATCGGGGAGCAGAGGGCTTTGTCCGTTCGGATTCCCCTGCCGGTTCTGGACCCTACGACCCTTTCCCGGCGAGGCCGAAAGATGGACGTCCGTCTTCCGAAGCGGGCTCAGGGACCCCTGCATCGGGTTCTGGATAGTAGTGGTCTGAAGGTCTATGGGGAAGTGGGTCGGGAGGTCTATCAGGCCCTGCAGGAGCACAGCCCAGGTATTCGGATGGCTATTCCTCCCCTACTTTGCGGAGCGGACGATTCAGGATGCCGAATCGGAAAAGGGATGGGATGAATTCCGGGCGCTCAAA
>JANXAG010000017.1 GCA_025062375.1 Anaerolineae bacterium
TTCGCCCCCTGAACCCCCAATTTTTCCCACCCTCGTGGGCTTAGGGTTTGCCACGGTTAAGGGTCCCCACTCGTGGGTGGTATGCAAAGGGTGGTTGATTGCTCCCTTTTTAAGGTTTTTGGGGGATACCCCCGAAGGTTCCCCGAAATGGACCAGAGGACCCGATATGTCCCGGTCGAGGTTTTTCACTTTTACAAGCCAGCAAAGCCAGGATTTCCCACGCCCTTTGTTTCCCAACACCGCCAGCACCAGAATTAATGCCTGAAGGTCAGTATGGTCCAGCCTTATGGTCAGGGTCTGGAGATCTCGCTCACCTCCCAAAATACGCTCCGGCACCTGTGCCAGCGCAGTCCAATCCTGCGTCTGGGATATTGCCATCAGTGTTCCCCGTATGGGCTGGTTTTTTCTCCTGCAGTTTACTTTGCACCAGCAGCCTTGCGGAGATCTTGAGCTAACTGTGGAAGGCCAATCCGGTCAAAGATTCCTGCTGCCTGCAATAGGTAGGGCCTGGCTTCCTCAATGCGACCCAGTTCGCGCAGAACCAGCCCGAAGTTACCCAGAGTAGCAGCAACGCCGTAGTGGTTGCCAATGGTCTGATGGAAAGATATAGCCTGATTCAGGAAAACGCGGGCTTCCTCTTCTTGACCCTGCTGGAGGGTCAGCAGGCTCATAGAAGCTAAAGTATTGGCCTCCCCAAGCCTATCGTCCACCTCCCGGAAAAGCTCAAGGGCCTTTTCGTAATACCCCAGGGCTTTGCCCATATCCTTCTGAAATCTATCCACATCACCAATGGCTCTGAGAGTATTGACCTCCCTAAGTCTTTCGCTTACCCCCAGGAAAAGCTTAAGGGCCCTCTTGTAATACCCCAAGGCTTCGCCGTATTTACCCTGAATTCTATGGACTTCCCAATGACCATGAGAACATTGGCTTCCCCAAGCCTATCGCTCCATCAGCGGGCGCACTTTAGCGCACGATGGTGTCGCTCAGAATCTCTTTACGATACAACTGGCCGGTCAGGGCGTAAATATTTTGCAGCAAAGCAGCCAGGTGCGGCAAACAGACCCGACCTTCCCAGCCTCTTTCATGCTCCAGGCCCCAATCCAGCCAGGCCTCTATAGAGGGAAGTTCATAAGTGTAACGAGCGAAGAACAGAGATGCCGCCTCGCCACCCCGAATCAGTGCCTGGTCTAACGATATACCCCAGCCGACGTGTGGCTCTTCACCTTCTGCAACCCATTCCCTCGCCTGGCGCCCAAAATTGGGCTCTACACCTTCCTCAGAGAAGCCGCCGGGAAAAAGGGCCAGGTGTGGGTAGAAACGGGCTACTTCGGGGTTTCGCTCCTGCAACCGGCTGTAGCTCAGGCTGATGCCTGCCACCACGCTCCTCACTTCTTCAGGGTAATATGGGTCCTGCATAACCTGGTCCCACTTTTCCTTCAGATCTCGCCTCAGGGCTTTCAGGTCAGGACTCCGGGAATACCGCCAGGCCCTTGCCGTCAGGGTCACAGCACGGGGGATGAGGTCTGTATAAAACAGAAGTTCTTCCAAGTCCTCTGCTTCTATCCGTCCCCCTTCAGCTTGCGTGACGTTGGCCTCAACCAGGAAAAGAGCCAGTGCGGCTTCAGGAGTCAAACGGCGGAGTTTGTAACGGGGAAAAAAGGCGCTCCCCACATCCATCTGAGAGGTCACGATGATACAGGGGAAAGATGGGGCAGCAGCCAGTGCTTCCAGAAAGTCGCGGAAAGCTCTGCCACCGCGGAGGATCACATTTTCTGCTTCGTCCAGGATGAGGAGAAGCCCCTGGGGAAGAGCACCAGGAATACCCTCGGCCCAGAATCCTAATGCATTGGCAATTGCGATCCGGGCGCCGTCGGCGCTTGAGATATTACTCAGGTCTACAAAGATAACTTTTTCCGGCTCGGCTCTCCGGCGGGCCACAAGCCAGCGGGCAACTTCTTTAGCCAGTTCGGTCTTGCCCACGTCGCTTACACCCTGGATGAGGACAGCCCGGCGCTCCCGGGGTATATGCAGGATATCTCGCATCTGCTCCTCTCGGCCTACAAAGAGGAGAGGCCGTCGGTCAAAGAGGTGACGGCTCAGAGTCGGGAGGAGCCCTACCCGGACCTCCCTTTCCGGCAGCATGGGCCAGAGGACCTCGTCATGGTCGCGGTCCTTAGGGAAGAGCTGGAACTTAGGGGCCTCTGCTGCGGCCCCTTCTTTCCCTATCAGACAGCAAAGGTCCTCATCCAGCATGACAGCGCTCTGCCCGGCGCGAAAGGCTTCGGCAACAGTGTTACCGGTTAAGAGGGCCTCGTAGAAACGGCGTAAAAAGGCAATGGCAGCTAGCTGCCTTATTGTTTCCCCGACGTCTACAGCCACTATATGGGGTATGTTTAAAGCATAGAGAGCGGCAGCCACGCTCTCCGAGTGGCAAGAAGTCACCACCGCCAGGCGAAATTCTAGTTCCGGGTGGCCAGCGAGGTTGAGGACCCTCTGAAGCTGAAGGCCGTTGAGGTGACGGGTGTTCCCAGCCTGGTCTTCAAAAATTAAATAGCCTTCAAGCATGTCCTCCGGTCTAGAGCCGTGGCCCAGATAGTGGAGCACGGAAAAACGAGGGCGGTCCCTGCGGGCCATGAGGGCGCTTATGGCTTCTACTTCAGCGATGTGCACGGTGAAAGTGGCCCGAACGTAGAGGGTTCGGAGGGCTTCCGTCAATTCATGGACTGCCCGGTCCACAGCCACGGGATTAGCCGTCAGCGGGCTGCTGACCAGGAACAGGATGTGTGGATGCTCCGATTGGTTCATTCCCCCACTCCCTTCAGGTGTTCGCCCTTTAACTCGCTCCTGGTTCAAATGCAAACCCTTAGCGTGAGTGCTCGTTACTTATATCGGTAAACAATTCGCCCTCGGGTTAAATCGTAGGGTGAAAGCTCAACCCTTACCCTGTCGCCTACTAACACGTGGATATAGTACATGCGCATTTTGCCTGAAACGTGGGCGAGGACTTCATGGCCTGTGTCAAGCTTGACTTTGAACATGGCATTGGGTAAGGCCTGGATTACAGTGCCATCCATCTCCAGGGTTTCCCTTTTCTTCCTGGGCTCTTCTTTCTTAGGGTTCATCGGATTCCCCTCCTTTCATGGGTATATAGGCCCTGAGGTTTTCGTCGTAGCGGACATAGCCTTTCTCTTCCAAGGTTTCCATGAGGCGAGCAGCTTTAGGGTAGCCAAGCCGCAGCTTGCGTTGCAAAAGGGATATGGATAAACGCTGGTGGGAAGCCAAAAGCCCAAGGGCTTCTCTCACAAGTTCGTCTTCTTCCTCTTCCGGAATTTCCCTGCTCCACGGGGCAAAAGCTGACGCCTCAAAGGGCCTCCTGGCTCGCCAGAAATCCACCACCTTTTTCACTTCCTCCTTTGATACGTAGCAGCCTTGAACCCGTATCGGATAAGGGCGGTCGGGTGGGAGGAAGAGCATGTCTCCCTTCCCCAGGAGACGCTCAGCCCCGGCTGTGTCCAAGATAACCCTTGAATCTACCTGGCTGGTGACCAGGAAACTTATGCGGGCTGGAAAGTTGGCTTTTATAAGGCCGGTTATAACATCCACACTGGGCCTCTGGGTGCTCAAGACAATGTGTATTCCCGTAGCCCTGCTGAGCTGGGCCAGACGCGTGAGCTTCCCCTCCACCTCATCGGGGGCTGCCAACATGAGGTCTGCCAGCTCATCCACTATGAGCACTATCCAGGGCATTGGTTCCGGAGGGTGACCAGCATTATACTCTTCCAGGTTTCTGGCCCCCACCCTGGCAAACTCTTCATACCTTATCCCCATCTCTTTCACGAGCCAGTTCAGAGCCTTTATAGCCTCCCCAACCTCCACGATTACCGAGCCAAGAAGGTGTGGGAGGCCATTGAAGTGGACAAGTTCCACCCGCTTTGGGTCCACCAGGATCAGGCGAAGCCTTTCAGGAGGGTGCTGGCTTACAAGACAGACCACGATGGAATTAATGCACACGCTTTTGCCAGAGCCCGTAGCTCCAGCTATTAAAAGGTGGGGCATGGAAGCAAGATCCGCCACCACCGGCGCTCCCGATACCCCTCTCCCCAGAGCCAGCTTTAAGGGGGATTTGTCCTGGCGGAACTCCCTGCTCTCCATCACTTCCCGCAGGGTTACCAGAGCTGGGTTCTGGTTAGGGACCTCAATGCCAATGTAGGGGCGGCCTGGAACGGGTGCTTCTATGCGGATGGGAGCTGCCGAGAGGGCCAGAGCTATGTCATCGGCCAGGGCTACTATCTGGGCTACCCTCACCCGTGTACGCTGAACCTTTCCATCTTTACCCATCTTTTCCACAAACCCCGGCTCAACTCCGAACTGAGTGACCACAGGCCCAGGGTTTATGGCCACGACCTTAGCCGGAATGTTGAAGTTGGCAAGGGTCCTTTCCAGAAGTTGAGCTTTCCGTTCCAGGTCCAGTTCCTTTGCCTTAGCGGCTCTGGGAGGGTTAAGGAGCTCCATGGGTGGAAGGTCCTTTGCGGGCTGAGGGGGTGGTCTCTCAGGCAATGGAGGCTGAGCTTTAGACTTCGCAGGAGAGGGTTTCGGACGGCGCTGGGTAGAAGGTTCGGGGGTTGGGGCCGGACGCTGGGAAGCTATCAGGTTTATTCCGAGGAAAACAAAAGCCAGAAGGGCCATAGCGCCACCCCATTTTCCTCCGATGCCTGCAAAAGAGGAAGATATAGCCCACCCTACGTAACCTCCCCCTCCGCCCTGATAGGCCAGGCTCAGTGGGTCAGGAGTAGGCCAGAGAAGGTGAATCAGAGCCAAGGAGGAGAAGAGGCAAAGTTCAAGGCCTGCTATCAGCCTCCAGGGGGGATCCTTTTTCCGAAGACTCCACCCCGAAAAGGCAAAGAGGAAAGAGGCCGGCACAGCCCCTAACCCGAAGAGGAATCGCCATCCTTTGCCGAACCAGTTCGTTATTATTCCCCCCTCCCAGGGCATAACGCTTATAAAGCTCAGTATGCCCAGAGCCATCAAAGCGTAGGGGCCTGCGCCTCTAATTTTCCCGAAATCAATCCCCCTCATCTTTTCCTGATGATAGAATGGGGAACCCTCCTTGTGCTGAGGCCAAGCTTGCGGTTCTTTTCGTCCACTTCCAGAACCTGGGCTATAACTTCGTCTCCTTCCTCCACCACGTTGCGGGGGTGAATAAAGTTGCCTTCGGCCAGCTCGGAGACATGGATGAGACCTTCAAGCCCTCTCTCTACCTCCACAAAGACCCCAAAATCTACCACATTGGTCACTTTCCCTTTGACAATCTGACCCACTCTATACCGTTCTTCAACCCCAACCCAGGGGTCAGGCTGGAGCCTCTTTATGCTCAGAGCTATCTTCCTTTCCTGAGGGCTTACATCCATGACCAGAACATCCACCTCCTGGCCCGGCTTCAAAACCTGGGAGGGGTGCTCGATCCTGTTCCAGGAAATCTCGGAAATGTGGACAAGGCCCTCAAGGCCACCGAGCTCCACAAAGGCGCCGAAAGGCCTGAGGGAGGTTACGATGCCCTTTAGGACCTGGCCCGGGCGTACCCTCTGCCAGAAGGCTTCCCCATCTTTTTCCAGAAGGGCCTCCCTTTCCGATAGAACAAGCCTGTTGCGGTGGCGGTCCACTTCAATTATTTTGACTTTTACCCTTTCCCCTACCCACCCGGCCACGAAGGAAAGTCTTTCTTTGGGGGAAAGGCCGTAGGGGATGAAGGAAACCTGGGAGAAGGGGACAAATCCCTTGATACTGTTGAACTGGACTACAAAGCCTCCGCGGTTATACCCGACTATCGGTAATTCCAGGACAGCTCCGGCCTGATACAGCTGTTCCACTTCTTCCCAATCGGCGGGTGGTGTAAACTTTGCAGCTTCATCCATGAAGTTTTCCATTTCCATAGGCCTCCCTCCGTTCCATTTCTGCCAAGATTTTTGACACCTGTTCAATCGCTATCCTCTGCTTTCTGTAAAGGTCCGATTCGCTTATGGCCAGACGCTCCGCTATTTCCTTGGGGCGCTTGCCCTGAAGGTAGCGCATTTCCAGTATGTTATAAAGCACCCATTCTATGGAGCCTGCTGGCTGCCTGCCTTCGGGCTTGAGGGCTTCTATGGCCTCTTTCAGGACAACTCTCAGGGCTTTTACAGGATTACCGTCGTGTTCCTTGAGGGCTTTCTCCACCACTTTGAGCTTGAGGAGTGGGCTCTGGGCAAGCTTCGGGCCCACCCAGTAATTGCTCAGAGCTTCTTTAACCCACAACTGGTAATCGGGGCCGGCCAGCTCCAGGAGGGCTTCAGTTCCTCCGGCAGGCATAGTGTAAAGGGAGGCTTGCCACTGCCTTATGCTTTCCACATCAGGAATTATATGCCGAAGAGCCTCAAAGACCTTCTGCTGGAGGATTCTGTCCTCAAGAACCCTGGCAATCCTCTGCACCAGGGTTTCTAAGACCTCCAGCTCTTCAGATGAGAACTCAGCTTCAGAAGAAGGAGCTTCTATCACCAGCAGGCCAACTTCTTCCCCATTAACTTCAAGGGGTATTACCCAGAAGCCGATATTGTAAACGTTAAACCCTTCCATCAAGCTGATGGGAGAAGCTTTTTCCCGGTAGTTCGGAAGGGCTTGCAGAGCTTCGTTGATTCTGTAAAGGGGCCCGCAGCGAGCTTCTATAGATTTGTTCCGTAAAGCTACAAATCCCCACCGAACTTTCAGCAGCTCGCACAAAGCCACCAGAATGCTTTCCAAAAATTGCTGAAGGTCAGTGGTGGTAAGCAATCTGCTGTCCAGCTCCTGGATCCAGACAACCTCATCCCGATCGCGGCTGTATATTAAGCGATCAATGAAGGGTTTGGCCTTGTTTATGAGGATCTGGAGCAGGACCACCAGGATCACCACAGCGAAAATTGTTGCGGTTTCCCCTGGAAGGCCCAGGAAACTATCAACTTCCGAGAGGAGCAGTATCACCCCTATGACGCATATCCCCACGAAAGGCCCCCGCAGGAGGTAGTGGATAAGCTGGTGCTTTATAATCCGGTCAGGGGCCAGGGCACCATAATAGGCCACAACATAAGCCATCACTATGAGCATAAGAGCTACTATGACATTACCCACCACCGAAAGGAAAAGGACCAGAGGAGGAGAAAGAAGCGCAGCAGTCCTCGAAAGGAGAAGGTAAGGGAAAACCCCTATGCCTGGTCCGACAAAGGCCCCCAGAAGGTAAGAAAGGCGCCGGCGAGTTGTAGAGGTGAAAGCTTTCTGCCTTGCCTTGTAGAGAATGAAAAGGCTTGCCACGGAAGAAATCACAAAGAAAGCGGTGAAAATGGGGAAAATAGGGCCTGGGGTAAGGTGAACGAGCCCTCCGTGATACTTTCCATCGTAGACCAGGAGGTCGCTCCTTAGAGCCAGCAGACAGAAAAGCAGGCTCATAAGGTATAGAAGCACCGAAATCCACCTCCGCAGGGAAGAGAAAGAACCTGAAGCCCTGAGAATGGCGCTGGCAAAATGGAAATAGGCCGCAGGAATGAAGGAAATGCCCAGCCATTGGAAACGCAACCAGGAAAAAGCTGTGGTCAGATCCTCAACCTTAGGGATTACCAGGTCGCCGGAGTATACGGCTATGACGAAAGCCATCATAGCGCAGAAGGCCCTGGCCACAGGGTTCCGTAGATTTGTAGAAGCCACATAGGCCAGGAGAGAAAAGGCTACAAGCACAATCCCCGCTGAAAGGATAAAATTGATCTGCGTTAAAAAGTTCATTCCAGGCATCCTTTACCTCTCCCGCGGTGAGAGAAGCCAGAAAAGGCTCACAGTAAAAGCCAGGCCTGCGCTAATAAAAGGCAACCAGCTTACGATGGTTTCATCCCCTACGGTCACGGCCAGGATAGCGCAGGCAATATACCCCACCAGCCCGATTATAACCACCAAGAGAAACCTTCTGACTTTTTCCTTGAGCCTTGCTTCCCGGACCTGGGTCAGAATTCCCGCCAGGAGGATGGCCAGAAAGGTTCCCCCGAAATGGAGTGGCGTGGGGCCTGAACCCAATGGAGCTAACGGCACCGGGGTCGGGGAAGGAAAGGGTGTAGGAGGAAGAGTGGGGGTGGGGGAAAGGGTGGGAGTGGGCGTCGGCGATGGAACCACAGTGGAGAGAATGGCTGGCTGGTTTTCCTGAACTGTTACTACAATCTTGGTGGATCTGGTAGCCGAAAGGCTCTGGGCCGTTATCTCCAGCTGGCCTGTCCGCTCCAGAGTAAGGGAAATTTCGGCTACACCGTTTACAGTGGTGACCTCTTTGCGGGGAAGCTCCAGGGATTCCGCTGGGTAGAAAAGCCTGAAGATGACAGGGGTGCCATCCGGTACTGGGTGGCCGTTGCGATCAAGGATGACACTGGTTCGGATTTTGAAGGAGCTTCCTGGCCTCAGGTCCAGAGGCTGCGGCGTTCCCTCCTTTGGCACCCCCACTACCTCCAGTTCAATGACCTGATCCGGATCAGGCTCTGTCTGCACTATCAAATCGTAATTCACTCCGGGGACGCTCACAGGTGGAGCTCCATGGGGGGCAAATTCTTGGAAGAGAGCTTTCACGGTGTATTCCACAAAGTAAGGTAGAGGGCTGTAAGCTGCGTAGTAAGCAGTGAGCTTGCTTATCTCGGTGGTATCAAGGTAATAGGGAGCACCGTAACTTATGGCGATCACTTTCTTATCCCTGAGGAGTTCAGGGCGACCCCGCAGGAGCTCCTTGAAAGCGTCAGAAGCCGGGTAACGTTTGGGGTCCAGATCCTGCAGGGCGAAGATAACCCAGGTGGCCCTGGAGAAAAGCTCTTCAAGCTCTTTATCCTCTTTCGGGGCCAGAAGAAAGCTCTTAAGGCGAACAAAACTGAAGCTGTGAACCTTCTCGGGATCTATCTGTCCTGTAGCTTTAGGTCCATAAAGCTTCAGCATCATGTTCTCCAAAGCATCAACCGGGAGCGTCTGCTCGGGAAGGCAATCCTGACAATCCTTTAGAGTTCGGGTGTCGGAGAAGATAAGGATGTAGTCTTTGTAGAGGGGTGGGGAGGGGATCCGGCCTGCGAGTTCTTCCCGCTCCGGATAGATGAGGGTCAGAGAGCGCATAGCTAAAGGAAGCAATTTTTCGGTAAAGGAGCCCGTTACCTCCAGGCTTACAGAAGGGGTAAGGACTTCATGGAGGGAGAAGCTGGGGTAAAGGCGCAGTTTGGCTTTCAGGATGCGGCGGCAGGATTCATCCACCCTGGCTCTGAAGGCTGGGTCGCTGGCATATTTTTCCCGGAAAAAGAGGATGGTCTGGATTATGTTTTCGTAGTGTTCCTCCCAGGAACCGGAGAGGGAAAACTCGGAAAGGAAAAGGATGTCATTCCCGGCCAGAAAAGCATCCTGAGCTATACGCTTGAAGGGGAAGGAAGAGAGCTGGGGATCGTAGTAGCGCTTGATGGGCATGGCTCCCAGGGATTCAGCGATGAGAATTCCTCCCCTCTCGCGCCAGGAAGCAAACTCAGGCATGGAAAGGATGGCTCCAAGGCCCTGGGGATGAAGGCTCAGGGGCGGGGTGATATCCCGGATGTTCCCCTGAAAACCCCTGTATCGGATGTGAGAACTCATCAGAGCATCAGCGGCCCCTTCTTCCTGAGCCTGGATAACCGCCAGGAAAGGTGCAAGTTCTATCTTACGCAATTCTTGAACCGACTTCTGGATGGTAGCCACCTCTTCTTCAGGTGGGCGATCGCTTCCGCCGCGGCCGGGGAAGTGTTTGGCCACCGTTATTACCCGGCCTTTGCTTCCGACATGAACTCCTTTAATGTAGGCCTTACCCAATTTCCCAACCCAGTATGGGTCTCCGCCGAAGGCTCTGGTTCCTATTCCGGACTTTATCGCTACCTCGGGGCGATCAACCACATCCAAGGAAGGGCCGAAGAGCATGTTTACGCCCACAGCCGCCAACTCCGCCCCCACTATAGAGCCCACAAGCTCCGCCTGGCCCTCATCCCAAGTGGCTCCTATGGCCATGTAATTGGGCACAGGGGTAAACCCTGAGCGAAGCTGGGGAAAATCCCCATCGTGGTTGATCCCGATAAAGAGGGGGATTGAGGTGGTGCCCGAAAGAGGTTCACTCATGGCGAGGGATTGGAGACTTCGGGTAAGGGAAAGGACTTGAGCTGGAGTTTCTGAACCGTTGGTGAAGTTCCTGTTCTGCGCCGAAATTACTACACCCCCTATCCTGAACTCTCGAATGAGCCTGCCAATATAAGAATCGGGGGAAATGTCGGAGCCGTGGAAGGTTACCAGGAAAAGTTGTCCGACCCTTTCCTCCGGGGCCATTTTGCTCAGGATGGCTTCCACCTGGTCGTTGCTGGCTGAAGAGGAGGACTGCACCCCCAGGAAATAAAGAAAAAGCAGGGCAAGCAGAAAAATCTTTGTCCTGGTCATACCCAATGGGATAACCTTTCTACCGTTCGAAGGAAAGAGACTATAAGCTTAAGGACCTCAGCCCATGAGACAGGTCGCTTTTCCCTTTCAAACTCCTGGGGGCGAGTGAGAAGCAACCAGGCTATAGCCATCCCTGTAAGCGCACCCACAATGCCACCGACTATTAACCCCTGCACTTCCCTCCTCTTCATTCTCCCTCCAGGGCAGGAAAATATCGCTTAAATATTACCCTCAACATGCTCTTTTGTCAATTTGACCTCAGGATGCGCCCTAAATCGCAGCGACCCACGTGAACCGCACGCCTATGGCAAATATTACCTGCCAGAAAAACACACCCGGAGTTAGAAATTTTCCAGCTCGCTCAGAAAGCTCCCTGGGCAAGTTTTTTCCTGAGGCTGCTGACGGCTTCGCGCAGCAATTTTTTCGGATCTAACGGGATGATTTGAAAATCAATGGGAAGAAAATTTTCCAGGAGCGAACTTTTACCCAGGCGGCGCGCTCCAAGAAATTCCCCCCTCTTTCCCCGAAGAGAGCCACGAGATAAAAAGTTCGCTCTTTCCAATTTCGCATCTCAAGTTCCCAGCGCACAGAAGAAGAGGAGCCGGCAGGAAGGGAACCCCTCCAGCGCAAGGAACCTTCTCCCACCTCCAGATCCCCCGCATCCCAGGAGACGGAATCTGCGATAAGCTTGGAGCCTGCAGGAAAAGTTATAAAGGCCAGAACCTCGGGAGCATCGCCGAAACCCTCGTTTCTGAGAGTCAGAACGCAGGAAACAGAAAAACCCGAGAGGGTTTCCAGCGGCGCGCATCCGAAAGTGGATGGGCTTAAATCCGGTATCTCTATCCCGACCCGCGCTTCTCTACGGAAGCGGATGCCCTGCTCTTCAATGCCCATGGTTGCTTCCTGGCGCACTACCGTGCCAGGCAGAAGATCCTCCCCCACCGCAGTCCGGTAAACTACAATCACGGACTCACCGGGCAGAATTTGCCTGAACCCCGAAATGGAGAAAGAGGCTGGATCATATACTGCTGGCCCGGTCAGACTTGAAGGCAAGAAAGTCAACCCCGATGGGATTGCGGTGGAAAAGAAGGCTGTTACAGGCTCCGGGCCGTCGTTCCTCAAGACAATGGTCCAGGTTACTGTGTCTCCTGGCATTACCGAAACTGGCTCAGCAGAAAAGGAAGAGGAGCCAAGCCAGGACAGGAATCCCACGATCCTTTCCATCGTTTGAGGGCGTGCTTCTTCCGGTAGAGCTTCAAAGGGGAAGGCAAAGAAAACAGAAGCCCGGTCTCCATCCCGGCGAGCCAGCCCAATGGCTCTCCTTTCTTGATCTCTGAAAACCACCAGCGTGCCCGGAGTGGGCTCAAGGGCATCGGACCAGTTGCGGAAGGGGTATTCGAGGGGCCAAGGACCAAGGTTCTCTCCAACGGGCTCTTCCGGCACCCCCAAAGCCAGAGTTGGTGTAATATCCTCGGTCCAAGTGAGAACCCCCAGGAAGGGAAGCAGGGAGCCTGTCCCCCTGCAGAAAGGAAGGCCAGCAGGACTTCGGCAGAAAAGGAAATCCTGGGAAGAGAGAAAAAGCCTGCCTCCATTGAGGAGATAATAAGCCAGAGCCTCCTCTTCCTCCGGCCTCACCGGGTCATACCAGTTGTATCCTGTCCACCATACGACGATGGGATACCAGTTCAACATTTCCAGAGGGAGCTTTGAATCAGTAGCTACCAGCAAATCGTAGGGAAGTCCAGCTTTAGTCATAGCGCTTTCATACTTTTCTGCCTGTTCATACCACCGATCATTGTCCACAAGGAGGATGGGGGCAGGAGTTTTGGTGGTCATGGATATCTGCACGGAAACAGCTGAGGACAGGGAAGAGCGCAGGGTCAAAGTCAGGGTGTCCTGTTCATTCCACCCCGCATCAGGGGGTATCGCTACCGCAATTTCAATCTTATCAGCCGCGCAGGGTTCAAGGGTTACAGACCAGGCAGAGGGGACGGCAGACCATCGGCCTCCTTCTATAGAAACGGTTATGGTATCAATTCCGCCTCTTCCTATGTTTCTGAACGCAACCCCGTGGGTAATTACATCACCTGGCTGGCCTATGATGGTGCGAGAGGCTCCGATCACCTGAAGGCCAGCCTGAGGAGGTGGAGAGGTGAGCCACGATATGGCTTTGTCCATGATCTCCCTTCTGGAATCTCTGCTGGCTATAGCCTCAAAGCCGAAGGAGAAGTAAAGCACCCTGTAATCAAGGCACACCCCAACCGCAAGCCCTCCATAGCCATCGCCGGAGTAGACCAATACCGGTGAAGCTTCAACGGGATCAGCGGGTTCTATCACGTCCGGGAATAGCTGGTTGTCGGCGCCATCCCCGTTGGCGATGGAGAAATTTAAACCGGCGAAGGGTCCCCCAGGGAGGCCTTGAAGGCTCCAGAGCTGGCTGTTATCCCGGACGAAACGAGCTTTGAGGTAACGGTTGTAGTATGGAGCGTAACCGATTCCGCCCCCGTCCAGAAAACCTATATCCTGGCCGCTCAGGAAAAGCCTGCCACCGCTGGAAAGGTAAGAAGTTATGGCTCCTTCAGCCCCGATGTAACCCGGAGCATCCTGAGGTGCGCTCCATATTACGAGGTCGTAACGGCTCAGGAACTCTGCGGCGGGAAGGTCCCGCGGGATGCGGCGGATTGTCCATTCATCGTAGGTGTAGGCCAGATCTTCCAGAGCTTGGCGATAATAAACTATCTGGCTTCCATAGTACCAGGCTCCGCTATCCACCAAGAGGATGGAAGGAGCAGATACTAAGTTCAAGGTCACGGTCGTCGTTTCGCCCACTTTGACAGAAACTGTGGTGGTTGCCACCCGGAAGCCTAAAGCACGAGCCAATACTGTGTAGTCTCCGGCTGGGAGGGAGAAACTCCAGAAACTGGCGGTAGCCGATAGAGGTGTCCCCGCAATGGAGATGGCGGCGGTCAAAGGCCTTCCAGTTGCAGCTTCGTAGACGTAAACTTCAAGGGTTCCGGTTGGAAGGGACTGAAGGGTAAAGTTAACGGTGGTGGTGGCACCCCTGGAGACAGCAACATTGGGGAAGGTCTGGGAATAATAGCCAAAGGCGGAGGCGGTTAGCCTGTATAGGCCAGGGGCCAGGAAAAGGGCATAGCGGCCTGATGGATCAGCAATGGTGTTGCCGCCTCCTGGCCCATCCCTCGGAGTGGCCGAAACGGTCGCCCCTGGAATGGGAGCTCCCCCCACATTCCGCACCGTTCCCTGGATGCTCCCGGCATTAAGGACAACCGCTACGGCGGCGAAAGCGTCTATCCTCCCCCAGCCAGAATCATTGTTGGGGATTGTTAGGGTCAAAGGGACAGCGGTAGAGGTAATGAGGAAAAGAGTTCGGGTTACACTCAAGGTGGGGCTTACCGAACGCATTAGAGCTATCAAACCTGTGACATGAGGCGCCGCCATGGATGTGCCACTCTGGTAGCCATAGGTTCCGCCCGGAAGGGATGAACGGATGTTGACCCCGGGAGCCACCACGTGGGGGCGGATTTCGTTCCACGGGGATGGGCCGCGACTGGAGAAAGAGGCCACCTGATCGTAGGGGTCGCTGGCTCCCACCGCTACCGCTTCAGGGAGGGAAGCAGGAGAATTTATGGAACCGGGAGAAGGCCCTCCATTTCCGGCAGCAAAAACCGGTACGATTCCCGCAGCCCTTAAAGCCCGGATATCGGCCTGAAATACGGTGCTCATGGCGCTCGGGGTTCCCCAGGAACAATTCACCACATCAGGAGCGAGGGCCGGGTTTCCTCCCGGGGCCAGGAGCCACTGAAATCCAGCGTGGATCCAGGAATCGTACCCAAAGCCATTGCCATCCAGAACTTTAACGGCAATCCAGCGTGCTCCCGGGGCAACCCCTATTCCGCCCCAGCCTACCGCTATCCCGAGGACGTGAGTGCCGTGGCCGTGGTCGTCAAAGGGGTAAACAGAACCGGTTACAGGGTCAAACCAGTTCCCGAAATGAATTGCAGGGCCATGGGGGTTATAACCCCGGTAATTGAACCTGAGAGCGGGGTGGAGCCAATCGGCACCAGTGTCCATTACCGCTACCACAGCTCCTGTTCCGGATATAGCTAAAGAAGACCATACCTGAGGGGCCCGGATGCGCTCTATGTTCCATTCCGTTGATTGGAGTGAAATATAAGGCTTTTCCCTCAACCACTGACGGTAATGGTCCAGAAAGATGGCGGCTACCGAAGGGTGAGAGGCCAGCTGACGTATTGCCTGAGGCTTCGCCTTCAATGCGAACCCGTTGAAAATCCAGAAGGAGAAATAAGATTCCACAAAGCCGGAGGTCCTGGCTTCATCCAGATAAGCTTTGAGGGGCGCCTGAGTTCTTGCAGCGAAGGCCTTGAGGTTAGCCACCATTCTGTCTCTGGCCCCAGCCCACTTTTCAGGCAACTCCTGTTCTTTGAGGACCACGATGACGGATAAAAGGTCATCGGGGCTGGCGGAAGCGAGAGCTTTTGCCAGGGCTGGTTCTAAGATGGCGCTTCCTCTGGGCTCCGGGGGCTTTTCGGCCGAGGCTAACCAGCCAAACCCTAAGGTGACAAGGGTGGGGATGATCAAAAAGAGAGCAATCCTGAATTTTATCAAACCATCCTCCAGCTCAGGCTAACATCATTATAGCCTGGGAGGCAGAATGTTCAAAGTCAAAGGGACCACTCAGCCGCCAACATGGAACTTTCGGCCCCTTTTGAAGGCTCGCCAGCGCACCGGGCTGGTCGCGAGTTTAATTCGGAATTTGACAAGCTTTGAGTTCTGTAGTATATATAGCTAAACCATTTGGGGGAAAAGCTTTGGATTTGACGGTCCTGGTAGACCTTCGGGCCAGAAAGCGCGCTAAGCGTGGGCAGGCCCTCAGTTCCGGAGGGTCTATCAGGGCCATCTTGTCTGCTTTAGCCTAAGGCTAACTGTAACCAGGGGAATAAAGGGGCCGGCCCTCCGGACAAGAAGGAGGGTCGGCCCTTTTTATATTACCGATGAGGAGGTGTGCCATGGCCGAGTGCCCTGAATGCGGAGCTATCATTGAGCTCCCATCCGGAACAGAGGTGGGAGAAATCATCCCTTGCCCCGATTGTGGAGTGGAGCTGGAAGTCACTAACCTTAACCCCCCAACCCTGGAACTCGCCCCACAAGTGGAAGAGGACTGGGGGGAGTAAGGAGGTGAAGATGAGAATCGGGGTGCTGGTCTCCCGAATTCGGGTGGAGGAAAAACTCCTCTTCCAGGCCTTGGAGAGGGCCCGAATTCAATACGAGAAAATTGATGTGGAAAATGTCCCCTTCCTCCTCACCGACAGCAAATTCTCAGGCTTTGATGCTGTGCTGATCCGCTGCGTGAGCCATACCCAGGCCTTTTACGCTTCCAGGGTCCTGGAGAGCCAGGGTGTGAAGGTTATAAACTCCCACCAGGTAATACACGTGTGTGGGGATAAGCTCCTAACCTCCCTCGCCCTTCTGGAGCATGGTGTCCCCACCCTTCACACCCTGGTGGCCTTTGCCCCCGAAACAGCCCTTCAAGCTATTGAAACCATGGGTTATCCCGTAGTGCTGAAGCCCCTCCATGGCTCCTGGGGAAGGCTCCTGGCTAAAGTGAACGACAGGGACTCAGCCGAAGCTATCCTGGAGCACAAGAAAACCCTGGGAGGATATGCCCACTCGGTTTTCTATATCCAGGAATACGTGGAAAAACCGGGCAGAGACATAAGGGCTTTTGTGGTTGGAGGGGAGACAATCGCTGCCATCTACCGAAATTCTCCCCACTGGATTACTAATACTGCAAGGGGGGCAAGGGCCTCTTTTTGTCCCATCACCCCAGAACTTGACCATATAGCCAGAGCCGCTGCCGAAGCGGTAGGAGGGGGGATCCTGGCTGTGGATATCCTGGAGAGCCCCGATGGAAGACTCCTGGTGAGCGAGGTTAACCATACTCCGGAATTCCGCAACAGCATAGAACCAACAGGGGTGGATATTCCCGGCAGGATGATCGATTACGTGAGGGAAGTGGCAGGAGGGAAGCTATGAGCGAGGGAAGATTGGGGTTCTTTTCTCCCGGGTGAGGCTTGAAGAAAAACTTATCTTCCAAGCCCTCGCCCAGCGGAAAATCCCCTTTGTGAAACTGGATATACGGGACTTAGCTTTTGACCTTGAAAAAGGGCTGGCCTTCGAGCGAGTTCTCATCCGGTGCATAAGCCACCGGGAAGCCCTTTATGGTTCCCGACTTCTGGAAAGCCAGGGGGCAAAAGTGGTCAATTCCTATAAAGTTATCCACCTGGCGGGGGATAAATTACTGACATCCCAAACCCTCCTGGATAAAGGGGTGCCTACTCTACCGGTAGTGCTGGCCTTTTCTCCCCAGGCTGCTCTGGAAGCACTGGAGAAAATAGGCTACCCAGCCGTAATAAAGCCCGTTAATGGTTCCTGGGGCAGGCTCGTTGCCCGAGCTGACACCCCTGAAGCAGCCCGCACTATCCTTGAGCACCGCTTTTATATGAGCGAGCACTTCGGTTCTGTCTTCTACATCCAGCCTTACGTGGAAAAACCCGGACGGGACATCCGGGTGATGGTCGTGGGAGACGAAGTAGTCTATGCCGTTTACCGCTACTCATCCCACTGGATAACCAACACCGCCCGTGGTGCCTATACTGCGCCATGCCCTCTGACTCCGGAGCTGGAAGAACTGAGCCTGAAGGCAGCCAGGGCTATCGGTGGTGGAATTTTAGCTCTGGATATTTTTGAAACCCCCGATGGGCTCGTGGTTAATGAGGTGAACCACACCCCGGAGTTCCACGGAGCCCTGAAGGCGGTAGAGGCTGACATTCCAGGAAAAATCGTGGACTATTTCCTGCAAGGAGGGGGATAAAATGGTTTCTGCTTCCATAGTTGGGGCTTCCGGATACGCTGGCGGAGAGCTTCTCCGACTGCTCCTTGGCCATCCGAAGTTCAGAGTAAAACAGGTTACCTCTGAAACCTGGGCCGGAAAGCCTGTTTACTTTGTCCACCCCAACCTCCGGGGGCGCACAGAACTAAGGTTCGTTCAACTTGAGGATCTGGAACCCTGCGATGTCCTCTTCCTGGCCTTGCCCCACGGTCAGGCAATGTATCAGATAGATTCCTTCTCCTCCCTCGCCCCTTACATCGTAGACCTCTCAGCCGATTTTCGCCTTAAAGATCCAGAGGATTATGAACGCTGGTACGAGGTAAAACATCCAGCCCCCCACTGGCTTCCCCTTTTCACCTACGGTCTTCCGGAGCTCCACCGCGAAGAGATACGCTCTGCCCGCTATGTAAGCGGTGTGGGATGCAATGCTGCCTGCTCCATACTGGCCCTCTATCCCCTTTACCGTCGTAAACTGGTGGAAAAAACCGTCGTGGACGTCAAAGTTGGCTCCTCGGAAGGGGGAAGCAAGCCAACTCAAGCCTCCCACCACCCGGAAAGGGCAGGGGTCATGCGACCTTATGCTCCCGCATCCCATCGCCACCTAGCAGAATTGCTTCAGGAACTCAATTTCGGGGAAAAGCCGCAGATACACTTCACAGTCACCTCCGTTGATGCCGTCAGAGGTGCACTGGCTACCTGCCATTGCTTCCTCAAAGAACCCCTTACCGATAAGGAGCTGTGGAAGATCTACCGGGAAGATTACGGGACTGAACCCTTCATCCGGTTGGTTTCGGCCAAACAGGGAATCCACCGCTATCCCGACCCCAAAGTGCTGGCTGGTTCCAATTACTGCGATATCGGCTTTGCTTCTGAGGAAGGGACGAACCGGGTAGTAGTCATGGGTGCCATTGACAACCTGATGAAAGGCTCGGCCGGGAATGCTCTCCAGGCCGCCAACCTGATGCTGGGCTTTCCCGAAACCATGGGTCTGGAATTCCCCGGCCTTCACCCTGTTTAGAGGAGGATTGAAATGCTGGTGGTTAAATTCGGGGGGAATGGGGACCTTAACCTGGAGGCTTTTTGCTCCGATGTCGCTTTCATGGTTCAGAACGGCCACAAAGTAGTGGTGGTTCACGGAGGCTCCCGGGAAATGGACTTAATTTCCGAAAAACTGGGCAAGCCTCCCCTCTTCGTTAATACCCCCTCGGGCTTCCAGTGCCGCTATACCGACCGGGAAACCATGGAGATTTTCACCATGGTACTGGCCGGAAGGGTGAACAAGCTACTGGTGGAAAAGCTTCAGAAACTCGGGGTCAACGCCATTGGCCTTTCGGGGCTCGATGGAGGGCTGATAAGAGGGGAACGAAAAGGGGTGATAATTGCCCAGGAGGGAGGGAAGAAGAAAGTCCTTAAGGGAGACTACGGGGGGACCGTGAAAGCTGTAAACGC
This sequence comes from Anaerolineae bacterium, assembly GCA_025062375.1. Taxonomy (NCBI): domain Bacteria; kingdom Bacillati; phylum Chloroflexota; class Anaerolineae; species Anaerolineae bacterium. The sequence goes on from JANXAG010000017.1 coordinate 18,845, forward strand.
GGAGCTTCTCCTGCTTCTCCTTGAACGAGGGTATACCCCTGTAATTGCTCCTGTGGCTTTAAGCGACGAAGGGGAAGCCCTGAACGTGGATGGAGATAGGGTGGCAGCAGCGGTGGCTGGAGCTCTGGGGGCTGAGACCCTGCTTATACTCTCGGGGGTTCCAGGACTTCTGAGCGTTTTCCCCGATGAATCCACCCTTATAACCGAAATCCCCGCTCCTAAATTGGGTGAATGTATTGAGCTTTACGCTCAGGGTAGGATGAAGAAAAAGCTTCTGGGGGCTGTGGAAGCTCTCAACTATGGGGTGCCCTTGGTCATCTTGGCCGATGGCCGGGTTGAAAAGCCCATCCGCAGGGCTCTTGAGGGATGTGGAACCTTCATTAGGCAGGGAGGCTAAACGATGGATTACATAGCTCTGGAGGAAGCCCACACGAGTGGTTTCTACAGGAAACAGCCAGTAGTCCTGGTAAGGGGAGAAGGGGCAAAAGTATGGGATGTGGAGGGACGAGAATACATTGATTGCACATCGGGCCATGGAGTGGCTAATATCGGACATGCTAACCCTTATGTTGCTGAGGCCATAGCCCGCCAGGCAACCCGCCTCGTAACTTGCTCCGAAATTTTCTACAACGATGTCCGGGCAGAGCTCTTAGTCACCCTATCCCGGATAACGCCGCCGGGCCTCAAGCGGGCCTTCCTGTGCAACTCCGGAACGGAGGCCGTAGAAGGCGCTCTTAAAATAGCCCGGCTTGTGACCGGACGCAGGAATTTTGTCGCGGCGATGCGGAGTTTCCACGGCCGCACTTTCGGGGCTCTATCGGCTACGTGGCGCAAAGAATATCGAGAACCCTTCGAGCCTTTAGTGCCGGGGTTCAGTTTCGTGCCTTTCAATAACCTAAAGGCTATGGAAAAAGCCGTAAACCAGGAGACCGCCGGAGTCATCCTCGAGGTAGTTCAAGGCGAGGGAGGGGTAATCCCCGGAAAAGGCGAATACCTCCGAGGGGTCCAGGAACTCTGCCGCCAGAACGGAGCCCTCTTCATCCTGGATGAAGTTCAGACAGGGTTTGGGCGAACGGGGAAGATGTTCGCCTGTGAACATCATGGCCTCGAGCCCGACCTGATGTGCATTGCTAAGGGGCTTGGAGGAGGAGTGCCCTTCGGAGCGGTGATGATCCACGAGAAGCTTGGGGAAATGCCCAGGCGCCTGCATGGCTCTACCTTCGGGGGTAACCCCTTGGCCTGCGCTGCAGCCCTGGCCGCCATCCGTTACCTCCAGGAGCACGACCTTCCCAAACGGGCAGCTGAGCTCGGAGAATACTTCCTGAACCGCCTGAGCCAGATAAACTCCCCACTGATCCGGGAAGTAAGAGGTTTGGGTCTCATGGTGGGGATTGAACTCAAAAAAGAGGCTGCCCCCTACCTTGAAGCTCTCGTCAGGGAAGGAGTTCTGGCGCTTTTCGCTGGCCCAACCGTTATACGTTTCCTGCCACCCCTCGTAATAACCAAAGAGGAACTGGACAGAGTAGTGGAAGCTGTGGAGAGGGTGCTTTCATGAAAGATGGAGAAGCTGTGGAATTCCTCAAAGACCTCCTGAACATTTACTCACCCTCGGGTGAAGAAAGAGCTCTGGCCATTTACCTGGCCGAAAAGCTTGAAAGGCTTGGGCTCCACGCCTTCGTGGACCAGGTGGGCAACGTGGTTGCTTCCACCTCTCGCTTAATCCTTCCCGAGCCTAACCTCCTTTTCCTTGGGCACATAGATACTGTTCCTGGGTTTATTCCAGTGCGGGAAGAGGGGGGGAAAATTTTCGGTCGGGGCGCTGTAGATGCCAAGGGCCCCATAGCGGCTTTTCTGGTTGCTCTGGCCAGGATAAACCCCGACAGCGCTGTAGTTTTCGTCGGGGCAGTGGGGGAGGAAGCCGAAAGCCTGGGGGCAAAGCATATAATTCCCAGCTTTCGCCCCCTTAATGCGGTAATCGGAGAGCCGGGCCGATGGGAAGGAATAACCCTGGGGTACAAGGGGCGGCTCCTCATACGGTATATCCTGTCCAGGCCGAAGTTTCACACGGCTGCGCCTTCCCCTACTGCTCCGGAGGAGGCTTTCCGGTTCTGGCAGGGGCTCAAGGCTTGGGCCGAGGAGTTCAACGGAGCAAAAAGCCCCTTTGAGAGGATAGATCTCTCCCTTCTGGAAATTTGTTCTCAGGAAGGGGAGTTTTCCACCTCAGTAGAGATGAAGCTGGGGCTACGCCTTCCCCCGGGCTTTAAACCTTCCTCAGCAGCTCACCAGGCTTCCTTTTTAGCCGGAGAGGCAACCCTCGAATTTTCGGGGGAAGAGGAAGCCTTCGTGGCCGACCGCAACAGTCCCCTTGTCAGGGCTTTCCTGGAAGCCATCCGAAGCGAGGGAGGAAAACCCCGTTTCAAACTTAAAACCGGCACATCCGATATGAACCTGGCAGGGCACTCTTGGCGCTGCCCCATCCTGGCTTACGGTCCCGGCGATTCCTCCCTGGACCACACCCCCTGGGAGCACATTGAAATTAGCGATTACCTGAAGGCCATAAAAGTTTGGGAAAGAGTCCTGAAGCGCTTTTCCGGAGGGCGAGAAAATGGAACCGTGGATTGAATCGGAAATGGTGAGGAAATTTACCGCTTCCGTGAACTTTGACCGGAGGCTTTACCGAGAAGACATCCGGGGAAGCAAGGCTCATGTCAAAATGCTGGCGCAACAGGGCCTTCTTTCCCCTGAAGAGGCCGAAGCCATCCTCCGGGAGCTGGAGAAAATCCAGGAAGAGATAGAAAAAGGTGAGTTCAGGTGGAAGGAGGAGTACGAAGACCTCCACCTGAACATAGAGGCTGCTCTCATAGAGAGGCTTGGAGAAACAGGGGCTAAGCTTCACACTGGGAGGAGCCGGAACGACCAGATTGCTCTGGATATGCGCCTTTACGTTCGCGAGGCTGCAGGGAAAATCTGTGAAGCCATAACCCGGGTGCAGGAAGCCATCGTTGACCTGGCGGAAAATCACATGGATGCAATAATGCCAGGCTACACTCACCTTCAGAAAGCCCAGCCAGTGCTCTTTTCCCACCACATTATGGCCTATTTCTGGATGCTGGAAAGGGACAAGGGGCGATTCCGTGATGCGCTCCAGCGAGCTGATGAGTGTCCTCTGGGAGCTGGGGCTTTAGCCGGAAGCACTCTCCCCCTCGACCCCGAATTTGTAGCTCGGGAACTGGGCTTCTCCCGGAGCTTCCACAATAGCATGGACGCTGTAAGCGACCGAGATTTCATCCTGGAGTTCCTTTCAGCTTGCTCAATCCTCATGGTGCACCTATCTCGCCTGGCTGAAGAATTAATCCTGTGGTCCACCCGAGAATTCGGCTTCATAGAGCTGGCGGCCCCCTTCACTACTGGCTCCAGCATGATGCCCCAGAAGAGGAACCCCGATGTGGCGGAACTCATAAGAGCGAAGGCCGGAAGGGTGTTCGGTCACCTTATGGCTCTCCTCACGGTCCTCAAGGGCCTTCCCCTGGCCTATAACCGAGACCTTCAGGAAGACAAAGAAGGCCTTTTTGATGCGGTAGATACCGTCCTGGCCTGCCTTGAAGTTTTAGCGCCGATGCTTCGCTCCATTGAAGTCAAGAAAGAGCGGGCAGCTTCAGAGGCAAGGGATGGCTTTCTGCTGGCCACAGACATGGCCGAATACCTCGTGGCCAGAGGGATGCCTTTCCGTCAGGCTCACGCTGTGGTGAGGAAGATAGCAGAATACTGCCGGACAGGGGGAAAGGACCCTCAGGAGCTAAAGGTGGAAGAACTGCGGGCTTTCTCCGAACTTTTTGGAGAAGATTTTATGGAAGGCTTCACCGCTGAAGCTTCCACCAGGGCAAGGCGTGCCCCAGGTTGCACCTCCCCGGAGCGGGTCAAAGAGCAAATCCTTGAAGCGAAACAAAAACTAAAAGGAGGTTAGCCATGAAAAAGATAGTCTTAGCTTACTCGGGCGGTCTTGACACTTCTGTTTCCATCCGCTGGTTGAGGGAAAAATACGATGCTGAAGTAATTGCCCTGACCGTGGACATAGGTCAGGAAAAGGACATTGAAGCCATCCGCCGCAAGGCGCTCGCTATCGGAGCCGTAAAAGCTATAACGGTAGACGCCAGGGAGGAGTTCATAAAGGATTTCGTCTTCCCGGCCCTGAAAGCCGGCGCCATATACGAAGGCGATTACCTCTTATCTACAGCCCTGGCCCGTCCTCTTATCGTAAAGCACCTGGTAAAAGTGGCCAGGGAAGAAGGAGCCACAGCTGTAGCCCATGGTTGCACCGGCAAAGGCAATGACCAGGTCCGATTTGATGTCTCCACAGGTGCCCTCGCCCCTGATCTGGAAGTGATCGCCCCGGTGCGAGAATGGGGGATGACCAGGGAGGAAGAGATCGAATACGCCCATAAACATGGGATACCCGTCCCGGCAACCCTCAGCAGCCCCTACAGCATAGATGCTAATCTCTGGGGCCGGAGCATAGAATGCGGGGTTCTGGAAGACCCCTGGCAAGAGCCCCCGGAAGAGGTCTTTGAATGGACCAAGCCCGTTGAAGCTGCCCCTGCCAAACCTTATTATCTCCAGATAGACTTTGAAGAAGGAATCCCTGTCGCTCTGGACGGAGAGAAACTTTCGGGGGTTGAACTCGTGAGCCGCCTCAACCAGATAGCGGGGGAGTACGGAGTTGGCCGCATAGACCACATTGAGAATAGGCTTGTGGGGATAAAATCTCGTGAGGTCTACGAAGCCCCCGCCGCTGTGGTCCTCTTTGAAGCCCACCGCAAGCTGGAAAAGATGACCTTAACCAAAGAGGTGCTGCGGTTCAATGCCCAGGTGGCCGCAACCTATGCCGACCTGGTCTACAATGGGCTCTGGTTCTCACCCCTGAAAAAAGCCCTGGACGCTTATGTGGATGCCGTCCAAAAGGTGGTCACGGGCACAGTAAGGGTAAAGCTGGAAAAAGGGGTAGCACGCGTGGTGGGAGTTCGTTCCCCCTACTCCCTTTACGACTATAACCTTGCCACTTACGACAAAGCTGATGCCTTTGACCACAGGGCTGCGGTGGGCTTCATAAAACTGTGGGGACTTCCCCTCCGGGTAAAGGCGAGGGTGCAGGGACTTTAATCTTCTTCCTCCTTCTCCTTTGCAGCTTTACCCTTGGCTACAACTTCAACCTCTGCCGGGCGAGCTGGCGCTTCCTCTTCTACTTCCTCCTCTCCGGCCCTGACCACCCTCACGATTTCCTCATCCAGAGGAACGGCCGGAGTAACACCTGGGGGTAGCTTGAGATCCTTCACTAAAATGGCGTCATCAATTTCTCTGAGGACCGACAGGTCCACCTCAATTTCTGGCGGGAGGTCAGCTGGGAGACATTCCACCTCTAAAGACTCCATGGAATAAAGCAGGACACCGACTCCCGAGGCAACGGCAGGGGACTCGCCTCTGAAAACAAGGGGCACCTCTGCCGTTATCTTTTCCTCTGCTGCTACCTTGTAAAAGTCCACGTGGCGAACCCTGTGGGTTATGGGATCCCTCTGCAGGTCCTTCAGAAGCACCAGGTGAGAGGTGCTTTCCCCTTTGATTTTGAGAGTTATAAGGCGGCTGAACCCCGCCTTCCTTATGACTTCCCTCAGATCCTTACGGGCCACCTGAATGGGAATGGAGCTGTCCACGTGGCCGTAAATTACTCCAGGGACGTAACCCGCTTCCAGAAGGCGCTTGCTCTTTTTGCCCAGAAGAGTTCTCCTCTCAACTATGAGTTCAATAGCTTCCATAACTTCTCCCTCCTCAAACCAGCCGGATTTTCTTAAAAAAGCTTCTTAAAATCGAAATAAAGCCCAGAGCCAGGCCAAGCCCCAGCCCGAACTTGAAAGCCGTGGAACCATCGAAAACAGTCTCCATAGTTCCGGCCACTTCCCTGGCCAGCACAATAAAAGCTCTTCCATTCTGGCTTCTGATAGTCTGACAGAAAGCAATTCCCACCCTTGAATTGGAAATTTCAGCCTTATCGGCCTGGACAAACCCCAGGCGGCTTTCCTCAAAGGAGCACTCCTGGGCCTTGACCACCAACGCCAGGCTCTGCCTGGCCTCAACCTTTTCAGAATTTATAACTTCAGCCCCTGATTGGGTCATTTCCACCTTTGAGGCCGAAATGTGAGAAGCACCGCTCTGGGTCATCCTTACTTCCTGAGCGGATACATCTCCCACCAGTTCGCCCTCAATGGCGGCTAACCTTTTCTGCAAATCTTCTCGCTCTTCCATAGCCAGCTCCTTGTTCAAAGGTCAAACTATTGTAATAGAGAAAATGCTTCAAGTCAAATAACGCTGGTTCCTGCGCTAGGCAAAGGACGTTATTTCTGCCTGGGAAATCCCACCACTTCTTCGTCGAGGCTGAGGTGTGACTTTTGTCACAGATACAGATGGCGGTTTTCGCTACCTCTATCCTCAAGAGGAGTGTGCCCATTGCCCGGTGGCAGATTTGCTGCTTCTGACGGTAGCCTCTGAGCGGGCAAAGCGAGAAGGGATGGATGCGGAAGCGCCAAAATTGCTCTAATTGACGGAGGAATAAATGGTAGAAGTCCGACTCTATGGAAAGCTGCGACGTTTCGGGCCTGAACCACGCGGCGACCGGGAGACGATAGTCTATCTGGAAGTTGAACCAGGAGAAACCGTGGAAAGCGTGCTGACGCGGCTTAGCATCCCTCAGGAAGAGATCGCCCACATCTTCCTGAACGGCAAGCTCCTGACCACCCGCAACTCCATGGCCCCCTGGCTCCGTTACCAGCGGGCGCGGGATAATGTCCCTACCTGTGAGCCTAACCTGGACCATCCCCTCCGCGACGGCGACCGACTGGGTATCTTCGGCCGGGATATGGCACTACTGGTGGTATAGCAGATTGAAGAGCCAACGATAGAAATTTAAAGAGGGTTTTGCTATGGCACGCATCCTCGGGGGAACTTTCATTGCGCTGGCCGGTTTAGCGCTTTTTATTCTGATAGTGCTTTTCGCTGCGGGCACCCGCACCCAGAATTACGAGAGTTGGTGGATCAGCATCCCCACAGGCTTCCCCCTGGTCTGGCTCCTCCTCGGCCTGGCCTGGGCAGTGTGGACCAGACGCAGAATACGTCCCGTTGCGGGCATCTTGACCGCTTTTGGTGCTCTATGGTATGCGGTTTTCTTCGCCTACGCTACTTTCGGCATCACTCGCGCGGTGATAGAATCCACAAGTCCCCTGGCTGGAATAGCATACTTAGCTCTGATCCCCATTTGGTTTATAGCGTTATTGTCCACTTTGCTGGGCTGGGCTCTTCTCCGCGGGCAAAACATACCCTGGGTGCGCTTTGTATATCTGAGCATCTCCTTAGCCTGGCTTGTGGCCTGGCTAGGGTTCTGGTGGGCCCTGTTCCCTGCGCTGGAAAGAATAGAACTCACCCACCCGATGACCTGGATTGTAAACGGGTTCTTTCTGCTTCCAACCCTATTGACCCTGGGGCTGGCAGCGTGGTCAGGCAAAAAGGAAAAGCGCTGAATTGGCTATAGAAACCTCTTTTCCCTGCCCACAGCGGCATTTCACGCCCTGGAATGCACCAGGGAATTGGGCCTGTAACAAGGGCCGGACGCCCTTAATTCCCACGAAGGGAGGGAAAAATGTACATAACGGAAATAATCTGGTGGTCCTACACGGCCTTCATCGTCGCTGTGGCCCTCTTCATGTTATACTTTGCCGCCCGGGTGCGGCATAAAGGAGGATAAGCCATGGAGAGGGAAGAACGCATTTGGCTCGGAGTGCTACTGGGCATCTTTCTCATCGTTAATGCCATCACCCTTTCCCCCCTTGTGCCCTGGCAACAGTGGATGCTCTGGACGCGCCCTACTCCAAAGCAGCAGATCCGCGTGGAATTCGCCGATTACGAAATCCGCCTTCCGCCCCAGGGCATCCAGTTGAAAGTCGGGGAATTTGTAGAGTTCATCGCCACCTCCCGCGATGTAACCTATGGTTTTGGTGTCTTCCGTAAGGACGGCCGGATGGTTTTCCAGATGCAAGTGGTTCCGGGATATGAAAACCGCCTCCTCTGGCGATTTGACGAGCCAGGTTTATACGATATCCGCTCCACAGAATACTCCGGACCCCGCCATCCGGAGATGTTCATCCCCAACGCAATTAATGTAGCACCGTAAAGAAGGAGGTGCCTTATGGGCTGGAACGAGAAATGGACCCTGCGCTTTGCCGTTGTCGCCCTTATTTTCCTGGCGATGACCGGGTTTGAGGGGGTCCTTATGCGCACTTACTTATCCGCCCCTCAGGCGTTGGAAGGCTTTGAGCGAGCCTTCAGCGTCATACGCGTAATTCCCCGAGAACTAACTCCAGCTGATTATTTTTACAGCATGATGACTGTTCACCCTATCGTCGGCGTTTATGGCTTCGCCTACATGGCAGTGATGGGTGCCTTCTATTTTCTGGTCCCCTACCTCCTCAAAAAGGAAATCCGCCACAGGAAATTGGTCCCCCTAAACTTTTGGCTCCAGACGATAGGAGTCCTCACCTGCTGGGCCTCCGGCTTCTTCCTCCTTTTCAACTCCCTCTACACCTTATACTGGCCCCTGCCTGTTTCCTTCGATCGAGTGCCACTGTCAGGGACGATTGCCTTCACCGTTGGTGCGGCAATGATTATGGTTAACATCCTGCTTTTCTCCTTCAACATCTTCAGCACAGTCCTTTCCAAGAGCAATCCCCAGTCTTACACCTTCGGACAGTTCTTCAGGGCTGCGTTCGGCATCTCGCGCCTCATGCGTCTCTTGGGCAAAGAAGATAAAACCGCTGTCCCTCTGGATTACAATGGCCTTCCCGTTTTCATCGTCGCGGTAGCACGAGGCTCTATTGATACTGTCATCAACGCTGTGGTCCTTCTCACCGCTGGAGCGTTGATTCTGATTTATGGGCTGGCGACCCTCTTCGGCCATCCCCTCAACCCGATGGCTGTGGACGCCTTGGTCTACAAGAATTGGTTCTGGTGGGGATTGGACATGGTGGCCGACGGCAACGTCCTCATTTATACCGCCGGGGTTTGGTACCTGCTCATCCCATTGCTGGTGGGCCGGCAGCTTTACGGCGAACCAGTGGTGCGGACGGTCATCATGGCGGACCTGCTCATATCTTTGGGAGTTTGGAGCCACCACCTCCTGGGCGACCGGGTGCAGCCACTGGTGATGCGGCTCCTTTCAGGTCAGTTCATCACCTGGGGCGAATTTATCACCATGGGATTGACCATCTTTGCCTCGCTTATGACCATCTGGAAGGCCCAACCGGTGAAAATTACACCGCCGCTCCTGTTCATTCTGGGCTCCATTTTTGGCTTCATTATGGGCGGCACGGCAGGGTTAATACAGGCTAATGTAGGGCTTAATTTAGTGCTCCACAACACCCAGTGGGTTATTATGACTCATGCCCACACAATGCTGCTGACAGGCCTTAGCAACCTGCTGTTTGCCGTCGTCTACGCGCTGGTGCCAATGCTCACCGGCAAGGAGATCCGTAGCCGGGCTCTCACTCTGGCCCACTTCTGGTTCTGGACTGCCGGTTCAGTGCTGATGACCTACGTTATGGGGCTGGCCGGCGCACAGGGGATGCTGCGGCGGATGCTTTACCCGCAACCGAATATCTACCAGCCTTTCCTGGACATAGCTTGGGTGGGGGGTATCCTGATGACCTTGGGCTTCCTGGCCTTCCTGATTAACATTATCGCCACCATTGGTTGGGATAATCTCCTGAGGCTGGTAGTAGAACGGCGCCCTGCGGCCTCCGCGGCATAAAAACAGCTTAGGGAAAAAAGCAAGGGGCGTCCGGCCCTCACACCTACTGTCTGGCAATCGTTCTGCATGGGGCCCAACCGAATGGAGGTGACAAATATGCGTCGAACGAGCTTTCTATCCACCACTGAATCTTTACTGTGGACCGTCACCGTGTGGGAGGCGTCACTGGTCATCCTGCTTGGAACCCTCTCGCCCACCGGACCACTGGCCTGGCTGGGAATGGCAACCCGCTTGGGGCTGGACGAGGCAGGACGGATAGGACGCATCGTGATGCTCTACCACTCCCTGGCCATCCCCTTTGTTGCCGCATTGGTCTACCTTATTCTGGATGCACTCCCTTTTGATGAAATCATCCCGCGCCTGGTCCGCCCCACCATCACAGCGGGCTACTTCCTCACCAGCACTGGTGGGCTCAGTTTCGCCTACCTGCGGGCCGGCTGGATCGCCCATGGGGTTTTCCTGGTGGGCCTGAGCCTGACCTTCTACGCTGGCGCTATCCTCTGGTGGGGTCTTTCTCCCTGGCGCGCTCCGGACGGGCGAAGTCTGGAACGCTGGGCCTTCTGGCTCATGGCCCTTTATTCCCTTATATCCGCCGCCATAGGAGGCGCAGTCGGAGCTCACTTCGGCCACGGTTTTAAAGCCTTCCTGGCTGAAGACCTCTTGAGGGTCGAGCATGACCTTTTCCAGCGGGCTATCATCGCCCACCTCCACATCATGCTTACCCTTATAGACGTGGCCCTTCTTCTCCTGGTGGCCCATCGTGTGGGCATTACGGGCTTAGCTTATAAGATCACCATTCCCCTCATCATCGCCGGGACCACTATCACCACTTTTGCTACCTGGAGCGTGATATTTGTAGGAGGAGTCGCTCACAGAATAATCACTGTGGGCGCAGTAATTTTGCTAACAGGGGCCGCCATCGTCGCCCTCTACGGGATGCGAAGTTTAATTCGAGAGCGGCCAGATCGCCCAGCTCTGAAAGCCCTATTGAGTGACCCAGTTAGCTTTGGGATGCTCTTCCAGCTGCTTTTTGTCAACCTGGTGGTGACGGCGCCTGGCATCTGGGTAGCTGTTAACCTGGAGGCGATTCGGGCGGGAGATCTGGCCTGGGAGCGGACTTTCGCTGTAGGTCACTGGCATGTCCTGGCTACGCTATCGGCGACGATAGGACTTTTATTGGTTGTGGACCGGCTGGGGGCACGAGGGTGGCTCAGGCAGGCTGTCGGTTGGGGAGTGTTAGCGGGTTCTATCCTGGCCTTTTCAGCCGCTCAGCTTTACATGTTTCGTCAACCTGGAACTGCACCGGCGCAAACTACCATCCTGGTCATAGATGCTGGCATTGGCCTTTTCTTCCTGGCTCTGGGTCTGTGGGCTGCAGCCACAGGTCCATCAGTCATGAGGAGGCCAGAAGGAAGACGAGATTAAAGCTGGAGCTTACCCATTTGTCCCAAGTGCGGGCAGGCAACCGTTTCACTCCGTTCGCAATGGCGATGTCGCCCACTGCGAAGGGTGAGGCGGTAAAGCATCATCACCAGCCCGCCCGCCTGTTACGGAGTGACGTTGGTAATACAACCCAAAAAGGCCCAGAAGTTATTTCCTGCGGCTCCTTAAAGACCTGCCCCACGATTTGAGCGTGTAAAGGGGAAGGAGAAGACTTCCTCCAGCGCTGGTTATTGCCCTCTGAACCTTTTTCATCCAAGACAAAGCTCTTGCGGGCTCCACCACAAAGAAGGGGATGGCTTCTGCCACACCCCACCTGACTGCGCAGGCTCCCCAGGTAAGCCCCGCACCGAAGCTCACCATGATTACGTTATCCCCATCCTTAATTCGGCCCTCTTCCACCGCTTCACAGAGGGCTACAGGGATGGAAGCAGCGGAGGTATTCCCATATCGGTCAAGGTTAATGTAGAACTTCTCCATGGGGATGCCCAGCTCTTTGGCAGCAGCCTGGATTATGCGGAGGTTGGCCTGATGGGGAATGATGAGGCTGACTTCATCGGGAAGGAGGCCTGATGAAGCCATGATTTCCCTCACCGATTGCACCATTGTCTTGACGGCGAACTTGAAAACCCTCGGCCCATCCATTCTTAAGTAGTGCATCTTGCGGTCCAGAACCTCCTGGGAGAAGGGGTACTTGCTTCCTCCTCCATAAGCGATGAGGGCATCAGCCTGGGAACCATCGGAGCCCAGTAAGAAGGAGATAATTCCTGTGGGATAATCGCTGGGCTGAAGAACCACTGCACCGGCTGCATCTCCGAAGAGAACACAGGTGTTGCGATCAGTCCAATCAATGAATTTGGAGATAATCTCGGTTCCAATCACCAGGATGTTCCGGTAAGTCCCGGTAGCGATAAATTGCGTGGCTACAGCCAGAGCGTAGAGGAAACCGGTGCATCCCGCCCTCAGGTCAAAGGCGGGCACGTAACCTGCCCCTAGCATGTCCTGAACAAGGCTCGCAGCGGCAGGAAGATGGTAATCGGGTGAAGAAGTAGCCAGGATTATGAGGTCCAGGTCTTTTGGAGAAAGGCCAGCCCGGTTCAGAGCCTCCTTCGCTGCTTCTACGGACATTGTAGCTGTAGTCTCTTCCGGTGCAGCAATGCGCCTTTCCCGGATCCCAGTCCTCTCCAGGATCCATTCGTTGGATGTTTCCACCATTTTCTCCAGATCAAAATTTGTGAGCACTTTGGCCGGGGCATATTTGCCCCATCCAGTTATCCTGGCATACTTCATATTTTTCACCCCCTCCGTGAACCTTTTAAAAGTTAAACCCATACTTTGGGCATAAGTTTCACCGCCGCATTCCCAGGAGGATGGAAAAGAAAAGCCAGACACCGAGGAAAGCCGAGAGGGCAAAAGTGAAAGCCAAAAACCATATTCCCCACCTGGCCTGGCTTATCTGAGGCCAGGCAGCCATCACAACGGCCGAGGAAATGATGAAGGCCGCCAGCAGAATGCTGAGCGCCAGACGATTGGTGCTCTCCCGGAAACGACGTCCCAGCTCTCCTGCTTCTTTAATCCCAACATTTAACCTCAAATCCCCTTTCTCCGCCTGTTCCAGAAAAGCGGGAATACGGCGAGGGAGAGCTTCCAGAAATTCCCCCCAGAAGATAAACTCCCGGAACAGCTTCTCCCCCAGGGTTCTGGGAGAAAACATCTGAAGCATAAATTGGCGCACATAGGGCTCACTGACAGCAAAAATATCAAAATCGGGGTCAAGCTTAAGCCCGACACCCTCCATCATGGCGAGAGTTTTTCCCAGAAGCCAGAAGCGGGAGGGAAACCGCAAGCGGTATCGGAAGGTCAAAGGAGTAACATCTTCCATGAGCTCGGTAGCCCGAATGTACTTCAAAGGGATCCCAAAATATTTTCCCAGGAGCCTGGATATATCCCTGGCCAATTTTATCCTATCCACCCCCGGGCTGGCTGCCCCCATCGTTATAAGCTGTTCTACAACCCCCTCTGCATCCATCCTGACAGCGAAAATGTAGAGGCGGATAAGATCCTCCTTGTCCCGGCGGGTTAAGTGCCCCACCATCCCAAAATCCATCGCTCCTATCACCCCACCTTCCATCACAAAGAAGTTTCCCGGGTGAGGATCGGCATGGAAGAACCCATCCACCAGCACTTCTTTGATAATTATCCTGGCGGCATTAAGAGCCACGGCATGGCGATCAATACCAGCGGCATCAATGGCTTCAATATCGTCGATCTTTATTCCCTCAAGCTCTTCCATAACCAGAACCCTGCGGGTTGTGTAATCCCAGTAAATTTTGGGTATGTAAAGGAAAGGCTCATGGCGGAAATTATCCCGAAAGCGTTCGGCATTGAGGCCCTCACGGATGTAATTGAGCTCATTCCGCAGAGTGAAGGAAAACTCCTCCACGATCTCCAGAGGGTCATAGACCTCCTTTATGGGGGTCTGACGGGCAAGGTAGGCCAGTTCGTTCAGGATTTCCAAATCTTTCTCGATCACTCCCTCAATTCCAGGACGTTGCACCTTTACCACCACTTTCTCCCCGGAGCGAAGGGTTGCCCTGTGGACCTGAGCCAGGGAGGCAGCAGCGATGGGCTCGGACTCAAAAGAGGCGAAAACCCTTTCCAGTGGAGCCCTAAACTCCTTTTCCAGGAAGCACTGAATCTTATCCCATGGAGCGGGTGGGACTGTGTCCTGAAGTTTAGCTAACTCCCTAATGTAGGCTGGAGGGAGGAGATCGGGGCGGGTGCTTAAAATCTGGCCGAATTTGATAAAAGTTGGGCCCAGTTCTTCCAGAGCCATCCTGAGCCTTTGAGGAGCACCAATCTTAACTCCGGGCTGAGGGTAAATGCGCCTTGGAAAGGGGAGTAAGCCTTTTGCTCCCACCCGCTCAAAAAGCTCATCCACTCCATGTTTGACCAAAATGCCGACGATTTCCCGATATCGGCCCAGGTGACTATGGGTCCGGAAAAGGGGAAACAAATCTACCTCCTTATAAAGAGGCGAGGTCTGAGGAGCTTCCTTAAAGTCTGAAGGTTTTCTTTGGTAGCCTGATAACCGGCCTCAATTATTTCCGAAGCTTTGTGGAATCCCCAAAGAAGGGAAACATCCCCATTAACTGGAGGACAGATGAGGAGGTCAGGAACCGCCTCCCGGAGTTTGTGCTCCTTAATTTTCTTGTTCATTACCTCCACTGTCCTCCACAATACAGAGAAAACAGGGGGATTCCGGGAAGAGATCAACGGTGATTTCTCCTCCTCCAGCCCTACATCCACAGCCACCACCACATCGGCTCCCATACGCCTGACCACATCGGCTGGAAGGTGGTTCAAAATTCCACCATCCACGAGGACCTTGTCTCCCAGAGCATAGGGGGCAAAGAGGCCAGGAACACACGTGGTAGCCCTTAATGCATCTACAATTCTACCTTCCCTGAAAACCACCTCTTCTCCGCTGACCAGATCCACAGCCACTAAAGCCAGGGGGATGCGAGTGTCTTTGAAAGTAGCATCCCCAAATTTTTCCTCAAAGTATTCCGCGAACTTCTTACCCTCAAGCAAACCTTTCCAGGGGAGAGAAAAATCCACCAGGAAGCTGGCTATAGAGGTGAACTTCCCCTTCCTGAGGGCTTCTTCTTCCATCTGAGCAGGAGTATAGCCCATAGCATAGGCAGCTGCAATGAAGCCACCCATGCTGGTGCCAGCGATGAAGTCGATTTTTATGCCCTCTTCCTCCAAAGCTTTAAGAACACCGATGTGGGCCAGCCCCCTGGCTCCTCCTCCGCTCAAGGCTAACCCAAGGGCAGGTTTTATCCGCAACCTCATACCGGCGCAGCCCTTTCGTCAAATTCTACCCCAAAAACTCCAGGGGTCCCCTCAGCCACTTTCTTGATAAGATCTCGGACCTCTGGTGGAACTTGGCCCTTTAGCCTGACCTGGCCCCTTATCACCTGAACCCGGATAGAGCGGGCCCAGGGACGGGTCTGCGGGTCAGCAGCGAGCCTCATGGCTACTTCTTCCTCCAGCTGAGAATCCACCAGAAGGTTGTTTATGACCTCCTTAACCCCTTTAACTTTCCAGGCAAGCCTTGTGGCCATTTCCTTCATCGCCAGAGAACGCACTACACCCTTGAGCTCAACCCGGCCATCTTTGACTTCCACGGAAATCGGGCAAAAGCTTTCCCTCAGAGGAGCGTAGGAGAAAAGGGATTCCTCCACCAGCAACTTTATCTCGTCGTTCATGGCGCTCCTCCTGGCTGGGGATTTGAATTATCTGGATTCTGTTTTCTTCAGCTTTCGGCTCAGCTCCTCTATATCAGCCTTTGTGGCTAAGCCCAGCGATGAAAAGAACTTCTGAAGCTCCTCACGAACTGCTTTCCGGATTTCTTCCCGCTGCTTTTCACCTCTGGAGATCAGCTCCTTGCGGTAGTCCTCCCTCTTCTTAGCCACCTCGCTAAGTTTTTCCCAAGTCAGGGCTATTATCCCAAGACCAATCAGCAGGCTCTTCTCCGCCAGTTCCTTCAACCCTTTCATCGCTCACCTCCTGTGGAATTAAAATTTGTAAAATTTCACTGGCAAAATCTGCCAATGCATGGTGGGCATCCTCCCTAAGCTGCGCCAGGGATTGACGGATCATTTCTGCCGAAAAGCCCCCGGCGAGCGCCAGCCCCACGACAAATCCGGTGATGGCTCCGGGTGAGTGCATTGCTTTAAAGAGGGAGCGAAGCTCTGAAACCTGCCCCCTCCTGAAAGCCTTCAACAGGGCCAGAAGGGTTATAGCCGTCAGGCCAGCCATAAAGAGAAGAGGGGAAGGGTTTTCAGGCAATCCCTTAAGGAACTCCTCTCTCAACTTCTCAAGGTCATAATCTATCCCCTTCTCTGCGATCCTGGAAAGAAAAGAGCGCACCTCTTCCCAATCTTTCCCTAAACTTTTCAAACTTAGCGCCTGGGGCGAGGGCAAAAACTTTACAGTGGAACGCCCAGGCCTTTTCCGGGAATAATACTCCCTGGAAACAAGGCCCACTTTCTCCAGAGCGCAGAGCATCTCATAAGCTGTTACCTTAGCTATGCCCAGCTTTTTGGCTATAAAGGAATAATGCAAAGGTCGCCCGTCCTCGCGATAAAGCTCCAAGAATTTTCCCAGAAAATCCTTCTGCCTCGGGGTAAGCTTCATACCCATCTCCTTTTCCGAAAGAACCGAAAATATTATATCTCCAGCATCCTGCTTTGTCAAACTCGCACGAGGCTACGGAGAGTGGGAAAAACTCTCTTATAAATGGCCCTGAACCTGGCACGAGCAAACCCCGGAACTATGATTACTCCCAGGCCCATAGGGTGATGGGTGGAGGATTCAGGGGCTTTCGCCTTGCGGAAGTTTCCCAGGAAAAAGCAGCCCGAGGCAGAGCTTCAGTCTTCCCCTATGACTTTGAAACTGCGCACCTCACCACTTTCCCACCCTTCGAGGGACTGGATAGTAGGTGGAAGATACTGAGCACCCCCAGGATTCACCACAATAACCGGAGGATTGGTAAAAGAAGTCTGCTGAACCTTCTCCTCCATCTTCCAGACCTTCCTCAAAAGAAAAAAGGTCAAAAAGTAAAGGGGAAGACTTGCCCCAAAACCCAGCATCACCCCCACCACAACCGCCAAAGACTCCTTCGATAGCCTGATACCAGCCACTACCCCAAGAGCCAGAGGAAAAAGAATCAATCCCAAAACAGCCCACTTCCTCATGGCCAGACCCCCCTTTCCTTCCTCTTTATCCCAAAAGCACTGGCCAAAGCCCTTATGGCCGCCCTGTAACCATCGCGATAACCCCTTGTGTATTCTGTTTCCTCACCTATAACCCCCACCACCTCCTCCATCGCCTCCTCTATCGCAAGAAGCGCCCTTTCTATCTCCTCACGAAACCATACCCCAAGACCCATGGCTCACCTCCTCTTTAGCCTTTCCACCATCTCCTTTATCTCCTCAGGCTTTATCATGGCCGCCTGAAACCTCACCACAACCCCACAACCCACCACCAAAAAATCACCCCTCCCAAAAAGCTTCTCCGCACCACTGCCACCAATCCCACTGGCCACCCTCGCCTCCTCAGGCGTCGTAACCTTACCCACTATCCTCACGGGAAAGTTGGCCCTCGCCAGTGAGCCTATCACCTCCAGGCTCGGCTTCTGAGTGGCCACCACAAGGTGAACCCCTGCCTCCCTCCCCCTCTGAGCAATTCGGGTCAAAATCAAATCCACCTCCTTACCCCCAAGAATTCTGAGTTCCGCCAGCTCATCCACAAAAACCACAACCCTCGGAACATAATACCCATCGCCCTTAAGCCTGCCACCAGATGGCTTTATCCCTTCTCTATCTCGCCTCTCCACCTCCTCAAGAGCCTTCCTCAGAAGGCAAAGGGCGCTTTCAGGTTCGGTGGCCACAGGCCCCATAAGGTGCGGAAGACCCTCAAAAACCTTCAAACCCTTACCTTTAAGGTCCACAAGCCCCAGGCTCAAATCC
>JANXAG010000018.1 GCA_025062375.1 Anaerolineae bacterium
TCATGGCTCAGGAAAAATTAATACTGGCAGGACGCGATTATACTATCCCTCCACTTGAAAGCCCTATCTTTGACGGGATTGAAGTGAAGGTTGTGAGGGTAAAAGAAGAAATTCTGATGCAAGAGGAGCCAATCCCCTACGAAACCCACTGGAAACCTGATGAGTCTATGGAGCTGGACACGAGGATGGTGGTTCAGGAAGGGAAAAATGGGATATTCCGCAAGCGCTACCGTGTAATTTACGAAAATGGCGAAGAGAAAGAGCGAAAGCTTGAGGATCAATGGGTAGCCGTGCCCCCTGTAAGCAGAATTATCGCTTACGGGACGAAGATTGTGATCCGGGAACTGGAAACCCCGGAAGGGACGATAAAATACTGGCGGCGCATAAGGATGCTGGCAACATCTTACACTGCAGCTACAGCGGGAAAAACAAGAGATCACCCCCTTTATGGAATAACCCGCATGGGTTTGAGGGCCAGGAAAGGCATTGTAGCGGTGGATCCGAAGGTTGTGAACCTTGGAACCTGGGTATACGTGCCGGGCTACGGGGTAGGCTTTGCTGCCGATACGGGTGGGAAAATAAAGGGGCGCCGTATTGACTTGTGCTATGATGAAGATAATTTGGTGCTCTGGTACAAATGGGTTGATGTTTACCTCCTGGCCCCTCCTCCCCCGCCTGAGAAAATCAACTGGGTAATCCCAGATTGGCCTAAGGAGCGCAGAAGGCGTTAGAAGTGGAAGCTCAGGACCCCAGGAAAATTCTAAAGGAAAAGGGGATTAGGCCCCGTAAAAGCCTGGGCCAGCATTTCATGATAAGCCCGACAGGCATGAGAAAAATCATGGAGGCCCTTGCCCCCTGCCCTCAGGATGTGATCGTGGAGGTGGGGGCGGGCACAGGGTTTCTCACCGTACCCCTTGCCCAGAGGGTGGCTAAGGTAATAGCAGTAGAAATTGACAGGCGCCTTGTGGAAGTCCTGAGAGAGGTTTGTGCGGTTTTGCCTAACGTGACAATAGTGGAGGGCGATGTTCTGGAATTTCCCCCGGGTGCCCTCTTAGAGCAGGGAAGGTGTGCCGGAGTGCCCTATAAGCTCGCGGGCAATTTACCTTATTACATAGCATCAGCCATATTACGCCATTTCTTGGAAAATACCCCAAGGCCTTCGGTAATTGTTGTAACGGTTCAGAAAGAGGTTGCCCAGAAAATCCTGGCCCATCCCGGAGAAATGAGCCTTCTTTCCGTCAGTGTGAGGCTTTATTCCAGACCCGAGCTCATAACATACCTCCCTCCGGGCGCTTTCTTCCCTCCACCAGAGGTGGATTCAGCTGTGGTGAGACTGGAAGTTTTGCCGGAGCCCCTCGTACCGGCAGGAGAAGAAGAGGGTTTTTTCCGAATAGTAAAGGCTGGCTTTGGAGGGAAGCGCAAAACTCTTCGCAACGCTTTCAAAAGAGGGCTCGGCTTACCGGCCGAGGTAGTGGAAAGACTTCTCACCGAAGCAGGTATAAACCCTGAAAGGCGTGCCGAAACTCTAACCATTGAAGAATGGATTAAAATTTGGGAAACATCGCGCCGGTTGCATTTATGAAAAGAGAGCACATCCTTGTCTTTAAGAAACCGGATATTCTTGTGGCTTCTCTTCTGGGGTTAAGCTCGTTCATCATCTACCTGCTGACCCTGTCTCCTGATATAGTAGGTGGAGACCCGGGAGAAGCCCAGTTTGTCCCTTACATCTTAGGGCTAATGCATGCTCCAGGTTACCCCCTTTACACCCTAATGGGTTGGGTTTGGGGGCACGCAGTTCCCCTGGGCAACGTAGCTTTGAGGATGAACCTTCTCTCAGCAGTATGGGCAGCCTCAACGGTGGCTTTGATTTACCTGATGACTCGTCGCCTGGGGAGCAACAGGGCAGGAGCAATGCTGGCTTCGTTCTCCTTAGCTCTCAATCCTCTTTTCTGGGAATGGGCTACAATGGCCGGAATCCGCAGCCTTACTGCCTTTTCCTTTGCCCTGGTCCTGTATCTGGCCCTTTCCCTTCGCGAGACCTCTGCAGAAGGCAAAGGCTCCATAAAAGCCTTCTGGCTCTTTTGTTTAGTTCTTGGATTAAGCCTGGCACACCACCGAACTATCGTATTACTTTTCCCGGCCCTCGCCTTTCTCCTCTGGGATAAGCTAATCCAGCTAGTGAGGAGTCCTCGCATTTTACTGATAGCCCTGATAATGCTGATAATCCCTCTTTTGCTCTACTTGTACTTGCCTATCCGAAGCCTTATGGCCCCACCCTTTGACAGGGATAAACCAAACACTTTAGACCGCTTTTTGGACTTTGTAATTTTCTGGGGTGCGGTAGCTTCGTCAAGATTTATAACCGTTTCCATCTTTTTGAAACGGCTTTATGTGTTTGCGAGTTATACAATCCAGCAATTTCATTGGTTGGGCTTTGCTTTGGGTTTTGCGGGGCTGATTTATTTGGCGAAGATCAAATCCAGAGAGATGGTGTTTTTGCTCTTAAGCTACCTCGCTCTTGTGGGCTTCACCCTTGTGTGCATACCAATGCTGGGGGAAAAGTTGCTGTTTTTCCTCCTTTTGCCGGCTCACTTAATTTTCGCCCTCTGGATAGGGCTGGGGGTGGATTTTCTGATGAAATTAGCCTTGGGGTTAAGAACCTCGGGAAACTGGCCAAAGGCTATTTCTACAGGGCTTTTCATAGGTTCTACTATGGGGCTGGGGATGCTCGGTCTTAATAATTACCATGTATTGGAAGAAACAAGAAGAGCCCCTTTAGATTTTTATCGGCAGAGTCTGAGGGGGTGGAATGCTCGCCGCTTCGCTGAACTCACCTTCAACCTTGTGGCTCCTCACAGCCTTATCATCGCCGATTGGGAACAGGCAACTCCTCTCTGGTATTTGCAACTGATTGAAGGGAAACGCCCCGATGTCCAAGTCATAAGCTTGGATGAGGAATGGAAATTTGATGCTGTAGTGGAGAAAGCAAGGCAGGAAGGAAGGCCTGTGTACGCTGCGCGGGCTTTTCCAGCTTTATATGGACGAAGATTTCTGGATAATGTAGGGCCTGTGATCCACCTCCGGGAAGAACCTTCCACCCATATCCCTTCCGAGGCCATACCGCTGGATTTAAATTTTGATGGGAAGCTCGGTTTGAAAGGTTATAAACTCTGGAAAATTTCTCTGAAGCGAGGCGACGTGCTTCCCATAACCCTTTACTGGCAAGCTCTTACCCCTATGGAACAAGCCTACTCCTTTTCCGTACGCCTCGTTGGCCCCAATGGGAAAGAAGTCATCCAGCAGGACAGGCCTGCAGCAGTATTAGGGTGCTATCCAACGTTCCTCTGGTCGCCAGGAGAAGTGATAGGAGATTACTATGAATTGCCATTGAAGCCAAACTGGCCACCAGGTCAATATAAGCTTAAAGTCATCGTATACCACTCACCAGCCCCTGGAGTCTGGTACAACCTTAAAGTGGGCGAAAGTGAAACGGCTGAGATTGCATCTTTTGAGGTAAAATGATTTTGCGGGAAGGAGTTAAACTATGGAGGTTAAGAAAATCCAGCCTTTGACATTGAAAGAAATAACTCTCGAGTTCACAAAGCGCTGGGGAGAAGAACCTGAGATCATCGCTCAAGCCCCTGGCAGGGTAAACCTTATAGGAGAGCATACTGATTATAACGGGGGCTTTGTCCTGCCAGTGGCGATCAATCGCTATATATGGGTAGCAGCTTCCCGCAACCCTTTGAAAGAGGTGACTTTCTATGCCCTCAACTTCCAGGATGAGACTTCTTTTTCTCCCGACAACATAACTTTTGAGCCTTTTAAACCCTGGAGCAACTATGTTCGGGGGGTGGCATGGGCCCTCGGGAAGGAAGGGTTTGAAATTCCTGGGGTGAAAGCGGTGATAGGAGGCGATATACCTATAGGGGCTGGGATGAGCTCCTCAGCTGCGGTGGAAGTAGCTGTAGCCCTGGCTTTCACCGTCCTGGCTGGTGTAAATCCCGACAGGAAAAAACTTGCCCTTCTCTGTCAGCAAGCTGAAAACGAATTCGTGGGAATGCGCTGCGGGATAATGGACCAATGGACTTCTCTGCTGGCTGAAGAAAAACATGCCCTCTTCCTGGATTGCCTGACCCTGGATTATGCTCACATCCCCTTCCCGGAAAATGTCTCAGTGGTCGTGGCCGATAGTCTGATCAGGAGAGAGTTAGCCAGCTCCGAATACAACCTCAGAAGAAAGCAATGTGAAGAAGCTGTAACACTCCTCCAGAACCGATGGCCCCATATTCGCTTCCTCAGGGATGTGAAGCCTGAGGAGATGCCCGGATGGGAAGATATCCTCCCTGAACCGCTAAGAAGCCGGGCTAAACACGTAGTGGAGGAAAATGCCAGGGTTATAAAAGCGATAGAGGCCCTAAGGAGAAATGATCTGGCAAGCTTTGGGCAGTTGATGTATCTTTCCCATAAAAGCTTAAGAGAACTTTACCAGGTGAGCTCTCCCGAACTGGACTTCCTTGTGGAAACAGCCGCGGCCTGTGAAGGGGTATATGGTTCAAGGCTTACTGGAGCTGGCTTCGGAGGGTGCACTGTAACTTTGGTGGACAAAAATTCAACCCAAATCCTGATGGAAAAGCTAAGGGAAGCTTACCGGGGCCGCTTCGGCTTTACCCCTGAAGTTCATGAGCTTAGCCCCAGCGGGGGTGCCCAGTACTTTATTGCCCGATGAGTCCTACTTCTGCAACATAACTCTCGTAATTCCACCCCGAAGCGTAAATCTGGATGGAGGTAATGTAAGCGGGGCGAGTGTCCTTAAGGATCTCAAAGAGGTTGCCTGTCTCGTAAGGGAACCACACGTCAGCCGGTATCTTTTCCCCATTATAAATGGGCCACTTGAGGGACGGATCTGGCTCAACTATGTAAAATCCGTGCACCCAGAAACGGTCAAAGCCGTAAATGTCCCTGTAATTGATCCGCACCATCAGGGGAAACTCTGAGCTGAGATATCCACCTCCTGCCAGGCTCTGATAGACAATTTTGACATCAAAGCGCAGGTTGAGATATTCATAATCTCGCACATCTTTCTCTATTAACTGGAGGACGCCTGTCTCGGTGTGAATTCCGTCATCCCCATGGCGGTAGAGGCGAAGGACTTTGCGGCCACGTTCTTCTACGATTTTGACTTCCCCATCCTGAGTATTGGGGTCGTGTTTGTAGAGGATTATTTGCCAGTAAGGAAGCAAAGGTTCCTTGAAGTCGCCGTTTTTAATAAGATTATGGGCCGCAGGCAGAGGAGGTGCAGGCGGTTTGTTTTCTTCGATTATTGTGCGCTGCCCTTCGAACAGGGTTACCAGATCCTCTTCAGATCCCACCAGGGCTTTTCCATCTCTTACGGTTATCTCAGTGCTCCTGTCGCCCACTTCTATTGAGTAGCTGCCTTCCCTGAGGGAAGCAGAAGTATGGGGCGTTAAAATCTGGAAAGAGAGAGGCCTTTCCTGATGGGCAACCACCACTAAACGCACTCTGCCTCTATCAACCTTTAAGGAGATAAGGTGTGGTTTAGAGCTCCAGCGGAAACGGGGAGAGCGCATTCTGGTCACTTCCACCTTAGCTTTACCATAGATTACAGCGATGCTTCCATCAAAAAAGGTGATAACGGCCCTGGAAGACTCATCGGGGGCTTCCACCAGAGACCCTTCTCTAATTATCCGGCTCTCAGCTACCCCCAAGGGCTCCGCATAGGGAGATTCCCTGACAAAGATCACGCTCCCTATCACAGTGACCGAAGCACTGTGGGATACCGTAGCATTAATTATGTACCAACGGATGGAAAGAGGAATCCCCACTGCCAGGAGGCAGAAAATGGCGAAAGAGGTTATGAGGACAAGCCAGGCAATGCGTTCTATATTCTGTTTCATCAGAAACGCACCTTAAAGCTATCGTAAAGGCCCTGGAAAGGCAACCACTCCGCTTCCACCTTTGTGACCACTGCACTGGGCGGGCCGCGATGCAAAAATTCCAGCAGCTTGCTCAGGGCCTCCTTCTCCCCTTCAGCATCCACTTCCACTGTGCCATCGGGATTGTTGCGCACCCACCCTTTTATACCCAGTTCCTGGGCCCTAAGGCGAGTGTAATATCGGAAGTTTACCCCCTGTACTATACCATGAACCTTGGCCTTAAGGCGAGCCATCTCCATAGCAGACCTCCTCCTCAAAGGCTGTAAAAGCATAGAAGAGTGCTTCCGTAACGGCGTTTGTCTTTAAGCTTAAGGTTTTCAAGAGGTAACTCCTCGTACTCTTTGGGGAAAATTTGCGCTATTACAAGCCCATCGGGATGAAGGTGCCGGGTTCTATCCAGAAGGAGCAAAGTCTTGGCCCACAGGCCTAAATATTGTGGCGGGGCTAAGTAAATTATGTCATAGGATCTGGAAGTTTCCCGCTCCAGAAATTTAAAGACATCTCCTTGCACAATTTCTGCTCGGGCTTCAAAACCTGTCCGACGCAAATTTTCCTGTAAAACCCGGATAACAAAGGGGTCTTTTTCCACGAAGGTAGCCTTAGCTGCACCTCTGCTCAGAGCCTCTATGCCTACACTTCCGGTGCCGGCGAAAAGATCCAAAAAAGAGGCCCCTTTGACTTTACCACCCAGGATGTCAAAGAGAGCAGCTTTTACCCTATCGGTTATGGGGCGAGTTTTTCTCCCCGGGACCGAAAGCAGCCTTATTCCACCTGCTTCTCCAGCAATCACCCTCATAATTTACCCTTTATTTTCTCCCTAAAAAACCAGAGCAAAGCTATAATTCCTACAACCTCTCCCACCAGAAGCTCCGGGTGTTCCATCATGACTTCAAAATAAGCCTTTCCGAAAGCCTCGGGAGAGCCTACATCCCGCCAGCGGTGAAAGCTCCAGCCCCTGAAGGGGAAGAAAAAGGTTTGAGGAAATTCCCAGATTCTGTCCAGTATTAAGTGGCCGGAAAAAGCCAAGGCATAGGGAAGATTGCGCCAATTTTTTAGAGCTATACCCACCCAGACGGCAAGGTGGAGAAGCAAGGTGTGAGAGAAAAGGAGGGCTGATTTGGACTCCGGGAAAACGAAGATCGCCAGAGGCTTATCGATTAAGTCGGGCAGTATAGCCGCCAGAGCCACTTTCTTATAATCAAGCCCTTTGAAAAAACCTTTTTTTCGGAGGAAACCGAACGTCGCAAGGCTCAATCCAATATGAGCCAGGGGAAGCATAAAGACCTCACCGCACAAGGGCTACATCAAGGGCTTCTTCCAGAGAGCGGGCCGGCACAATCTCCATACCATCAAAATTTTTCTGGCCGGCCTTCAAAGAGCTGGAAGGGACCAGACACTTTTTGAAGCCAAGCCTGGCGGCTTCAGCCAGGCGCTGGGGCATCTGCCTTACCCCTCTCAGTTCCCCCACAAGCCCTATCTCCCCTACAATTGCTAAATCCGCTGCCACAGGGACATTCCGAAAACCTGAAGCTATCGCCACAGCCACTGCCAGATCCACTGCAGGCTCCTTTATCTTTATCCCCCCTACCACATTCACGAATACATCCTGGTCAGAAAGATGCAATCCTACCCTCTTGGTCAATACAGCAATTAACAGCAGGAGCCTGTTAAGATCGATGCCATTAGCAGTTCGGCGGGGGATAGCGAAGCTTGTGGGAGAGGTAAGGGCCTGGATTTCCACCAAAAGGGGCCTTGAACCCTCCATAGTCACGGCGATGGCTGAACCGGAGGCACTGGGAACCCTTTCGGCTAAGAATATCTCCGAAGGGTTAGGCACCTCCTGCAAACCCTGCTCTTCCATCTCAAAAACCCCTACTTCTGAAGTGGCTCCGAAACGGTTCTTCACGCTGCGCAGTATTCTATAAGCATGGAAGGGGTCGCCTTCAAGGTATAAAACAGTATCAACAGCGTGTTCCAGGACCTTCGGCCCTGCTATATCCCCGGCTTTGGTCACGTGTCCTACCAGGAAAATGGGAATTCCTGTAGCTTTGGCCAGTTTGAGAAAGGCGTAAGCACACTCCCTGACCTGCACCACGCTTCCTGGGGTTGATTCCAGAACCTCGGAATAAATGGCCTGGATGGAATCAACCACCACCGTGAAAGGCTCCATCCGCTCAATGTGATTTAAAATTTGTTCCAAAGAAGTTTCAGCCAGAACGTAGAGATTTTCCTCCTGAACCCCAAGGCGAGCTGCTCTCATTTTGATCTGGCGAACGGATTCCTCTCCGGAAACATAGAGAACCGGCCGAGCACTTTCGCGAGCCAGCAGGGAAGCAATTTGCAAAAGTAAAGTGGATTTGCCTATGCCTGGTTCCCCTGCTATCAAGATAACAGAACCAGGAACTATGCCACCCCCCAGCACCCGGTTCAGCTCTACCATAGGGATTTCGATCCTGGCCACATCTTCGGAAGGAACGGCGGTTATGGGAAGGGGCTCAGATGTAGGGGTAACAAGAGTGCGGGGGTATACCTTGCGGACTTCTACAGATTTTTCAACCAGGGTATTCCACTCCCCGCACTTAGGACATCTACCCATCCACTTGGGAAAAGATGCCTCACACTTTTGACACACATAAAGGACTTTTTCCTTCATCGTAAGTTCTCCTGGGTTAATTATAAACCATTTCCAAAGCCAGGGCAAAAGGTAGCTAACAGGGTGGCCTGGCTCTTGCAGCGCCAAATAGGGACCGCTCTTTCCCTCTATACACCGGTGTAAGCGGTATGCTGCCGATTCTTCCAGGCCCACTCTGAGCCAGTTTACACATACGGCCCGAAGGCTTCAAGACGTAGGAGCTTCTTCCGGTTGACCGACCCCACCAGGACAAGCATCCGGAGCCCTGAGCTGCCCCGGGGAAACAAGCGAGCAAAGGAAGTCCCGGGGTCGGTGGAAACGTTTGGCGACAGGAAAAGGTAGCCATTCATATTGCGTTTATTTAGCCAGTGATTATAAAATAACTTGAAAACTTTTGAGGTGAGCTTCCCATGAACTACGGAGGCCAGGCAGTAATCGAAGGTGTAATGATGAGAGGGGAAAAGGTTCTAACCATCGCTGTGCGCTCCCCGAGCGGCCAAATTGTAATCCACTCCGAACCCCTTGACCCGAAAATATACCGGAGTCTCTGGGCCAGGATTCCTTTTGTACGAGGATTGATAATGCTTTGGGATGCTTTCGCTCTGGGGTTAAGAGCGCTTTTCTTTTCAGCTAACGTTGCCCTGCAGGAGGAAAAAACGGAGATAAAAGGGGTGTGGGCCTGGTTTATCGTTTCGTTTTCCCTCGCTGTTGCTCTGGCTTTATTCTTTCTCCTTCCCGCGCTAATAGCTGGTTTGCTGGAAAAGTTTATACCTTCTACGCTTTTCATAAACCTTCTGGAAGGGGTTATAAGGCTCGGCTTGTTTTTGGGCTATATAGCCATGGTGAGCCTTTGGCCTGATGTTAGAAGGGTGTTCGCTTATCACGGAGCTGAACACAAAGCTGTAAATGCTTATGAAATGGGAGCTCCCCTGGATCCCGAGTCGATACGTCGGTTTGGGACTTATCACCCTAGGTGTGGGACAGGGTTTGTTCTCTGGGTTGTAATAGTTTCCATAATCATTTTTGCTCTGCTCGGAAAACAGCCCCTTATCCTGCGCCTTTTAACCAGGCTTGTTCTCATCCCTGTGATTGTAATGGTTTCCTATGAAATTATAAGGTTTGGGCACCGCTACAGCTACAATAGTTTAGTCCGGGCTTTCATGTGGCCTGCCTTAGCCCTTCAGAGCCTCACCACCCGTCAACCTGACGACGGGATGATAGAAGTGGCTCTGGCGGCCTTGAAGAATTTACTGGAAATGGAGAAAGGAGAAAAACCCCTTGACAACGGAACTGATAATTTCGCTGCTCAAAAAACAGCCGCTCTTTAAAGATTTAAGCGATGCGGAACTGAGGGAGCTTGCGGCCATCGCCAAAAGCGAGCGGTTCCCTGAGAAAGCCCGCATAGTGGAGCAGGGAGAACTGAAGCCTGTTTACTATATTATCCTTTCCGGGGAAGCCATAGCCCGCTCTGTAGATGAGTTCGGCAAGGAAAGACCTGTCCGGTTTTTCAAAGAAGGCGACTCTTTCGGAGAGACTTCCCTGCTGGTAGGGGAACCGCGGGATGCCACTGTCGTGGCCAGGACTGATTTAGAAGTTTTATACATTGAGAAAAGCGAGTTTGACGCTCTCTTAAGCCGCAAACCGGAGATTCGCCAGAAGCTTCGCCCTCGTCCTGAAGTGAAGAGGCTCTGGGAGGCGCCCCGTTACGAATGGATGGTAAAAGGGGAAGTGATAGTCTGGCTCGGACACCGCCACTGGTTAGTGCTTTTTCCCTGGCTTATTATTTCCCTTTTGTTATTTATCTTATCGGGGCTTCTGGCCCTCTGGATTAGAGGGATTGTGCTCATGTTTATTCTGGTCTTTTTATTAATAGCATGGGCCGGATGGAGCTCTATTGTGCTCTGGAACTGGCGATTTGACCGTTATATAATCACCAACAGGCGTGTAGCTTTGATTGAAACGATCCCTTATCATATAGCGGCGCGCCACGAGGCTCCTCTGGAACGGATCCAGGGCGTTGATATTGAGAGAGGATTCCCCAAAACTATATTCGGGGTAGGCGACATCATTATTTCCACTGCTGCCAGGACTCAGCCCATTGTTTTCCAAAACATAAGCAGGCCAGAAGAGGTGGAAAGAATCATCAACGAGCAGAAGGCAAGAGCCTTAAGGTGGGAAAGAGCGGAAGAAAGAGAAAGGATAAGGAGGATAATGTTCGGGGAAGAAATTCCCAAGTCGCCCCCTTCCGAGCAACCCAAGTCTTTTCCGCTTGCCGCTTTGCTTTACCCCCTCAGAGGGGAAAAGCGCGAGGCAAATCAAGTGACCTGGTATACCCATTGGTGGGTGCTGGTCAAAAAGATCTGGCTTCCGGGTCTTACATTCCTGCTTCTGTTAATTTCAGCCTCATGGTTAAGATTGGAAGGCTTTTTAATCTGTATGTTCCTTTTTCTCCTGACCCTGAACTTTCTCTGGTTTTTGACCAGGGGATGGGACTGGGCCAACGAAAGGTATATCGTAACGCCTGAGCAGATCGTGATGTTGAGGATCACGCCCGTGTTGCCTGTAATCCCGCCGGTGTGGATCTTTTCCAGAATCACTCGCAAGATGGCTCCCATGAGTTCTGTTCAGGACGTGACCACTAGGATGGGCATTTGGGGTCGCATAATTGGAATGGGTGATGTCCTTGTTACTACCGCAGCTCCAGCGGGAGTGCTGGAGTTCAAGAACGTCCGCAATCCTTCCAGGGTTCAAGGTGTGATCTTTGAATTCCTTCAGCAATATTACGAAGCGCAAAAGAGAGAAAGGCTCGAGGAGACCAGAAGGCTTCTGGAAGATTGGTTCCAGGTTCACAGGGAGATTGAGCATTCATGATAATAAGTTACATAGATTACAGGCTCAGGCAAAGGGAATATCTTCTTGAAATAGCCAAGGCTATGACCTCCCGGCTGGACCTCAAATCTTTACTGCGCTTGATTTTGAGAGCTTCAGCGGAGCTTTTAGCTGGGGAAATTGGACTTATCGTGCTCAAGGAGGACGAGACTTTCCGTATAATGGCAAGCTATGGTATGGACCCGGAGCTACTTCCCTACTTTGAGCCCTTTCTGGCCGAAATTTATTTCCTGGGGGATCAAGGTCTTTCCCTTCCTCACCTGGAAATGCGCCTCAGGGTCGTTTCCCTGGCCACCGGCATCCCTCTCCGCCAGGTAATAGCTTTGCCTCTTGTAACTGAAGATGAGCTTCTGGGTGTAATTTATGTATTTCGAACCACAGGCTTGGCCTTCTCCGAGGACGAACGTCAGATCTTAGCGGGCTTTGCCGATCAAGCAGCTATAGCCGTGAGGAATGCTCGCCTCTACCGGGAAGTTCTAACTGAAAAGCAACGCCTGAAAGCGATAATAGAACACAGTGCTGATGGCATAATGATTCTGGATGATAAAGGGAAGATAGAGGTCTTCAACCGAGCCATGAGCCGGATTACTGGCATAAGGCCTGAAAGAGCTCTGGGGAAATATTGCTGGGACGTTCTGCGTTTGAAAGATTCCAGAGGCAGGGATTTATGCCAGAAAGAGTGTCCCTTCCTTAAAGCCGAGAGCTCTGATTTACCTTTCTACCTTGAAGGTGAAATATATCGCGAGGACGGGAAGCGTGTTGCCGTAGGCATCACTTACGCTCGCCTCACCGATAAAGAAGGGAAGGTGACGAATGTAATTGCAAGCGTGCGGGATATAACCAATATTAAAGAAGCGGAGGAGCTCAAATCCACCCTGATCTCGGCTATATCCCATGAGCTTAAAACCCCTGTGGCCATAATCAAAGGTTATGCCAATACTTTGCGGCGGGAGGATGCTCATTGGGATGAGAAAATTATCAAGGAAAGCCTAGCTGCCATAGAAGAAGAAAGTGATCGCCTGAGCCGGATGATTGACAACATTCTGGAAGCTTCTCGCATTCAGGCTGGGGCCTTAAAGTTGGAGATGGGAGATGTCTGGATCCCCAGGATAGCGGACAAAGTAGTGGAGTATTATCGGCGCCAGAGCCCCAAACATAATTTCGAGGTGGCTTTTCCGCCGGATTTTCCTGTCATCTTGGCCGATGAGGAAAGGATCAGGGAAGTGCTGGAGAATTTGGTGAACAATGCGGTAAAATATTCCCCTGAAGGTGGGACGATCTGGGTAGGAGGGTGGGTGGACCAGGATAAGGTTTATGTTTACGTCGTGGATCAGGGGATAGGGATACCGGAAGAAGAGCAAGAGAAGATTTTTGAACGGTTTTACCGGGCTGATTCCCCTCTCAAGAAGAAGACCAAGGGGGTTGGCCTTGGACTTTATATAACCAAAGCGATTGTAGAGGCTCATGGAGGTAAAATCTGGGTTGAAAGCGAGCCGGGTAAGGGGTCCAAGTTCATATTCTGGCTTCCGAAGCGTTAGTTTAGCGATCCTTCTGATTCTGCTTTTTCTGTTTATGGCATTAGAGCTGAGGAGGTTTTCTTTCTGGTTCTCGGAGGAGAAAGCGAGAGCTATCCTTCTGACCTCCAGGGGTTGGGGGCCTTTTGTTCTAATTTTACTTCAAGCTCTCCAAGTCTTTCTGGCCCCGATACCTGGCCAGTTTCTCGGAGTTGCAGGGGGGTATATTTTCGGTCCGTGGTTTGGGACCGTTTACAGTATGATAGGAACTATTTTAGGTTCAATCTTAGCAATAACCCTTGCCAGAAAATTCGGGCGCCCGCTGGTAGAACGCTTTGTGGCGAAAGAAACTCTTGCCCGGGTAGACGAGCTAACGGTTAAGGCTGGGATCTGGTTTTTCTTCATTGCTTTTCTTTTGCCTTTCTTCCCTGATGATGCCCTTTGTTTTTTGGCAGGCCTTTCCTCAATACCGATTCCATGGCTTTTGGCGGCAATAATAATTGGGAGGCTGCCTGGAGTTGCGGCATCGGCTTTCTTGGGGGCGGGGATTTCTCGCCTTCCTCCGGAGTTCATAGCAGTGGCTCTTATTTTGGGTTTATTGCTCATCCTCGCCTACTTGTTACTTCCACGTAAAAGCCAGCTGCGTTACTACGAGCGAGGCAATCTCCTGTCAGTGTTGGAGAGAATTCTCCGTCGCTTTACCCCTCGCGATAGCACTTAACCTTTGTTACAAGCACAACAATCCCCTGCCAGCACAGCATTTAGAGAATGGAAAAGGCAAAAGCTCTCCCCCCGGCGAAGCTTTCAAGTGTCCCCTAAATTCTCCCAACTAAGGGGGCGAACAGCCACCCTTTGCATCCCGCCCACGAGTGGGACCCTTGAGCGTGGCAAGCCCAAAGCCCATGAGGGTGGGGAAAATCGGGGGGTGGAGGGGGGTAAAGCCCCCACCCCGGGGGTTGGGGGGTGTCCCCCAAAAAAACCTCTAAAAGGGAGCGATCAGCCGACCCTTGCATCCCGCCCACGAGTGGGACCCTAAACCGTGGCAAGCCCAAAGCCCACGAGGGTGGGAAAAAGAGGAAATTTGGCATTCTATCCATTTATGGTTAAAATATCTCGCCAATGTGGCTCAATCAAGTCAGAGGGAGGTAAATGCATGGAGCATAAACTTAAGATCCTTTACTTGGCTGCAGAAGTAGTTCCCTTTGCCAAAACTGGAGGGCTGGCGGACGTAGCGGGCTCATTGCCCAAAGCTATAAAAGCCCTTGGGCATGACATTCGAGTGGCAATGCCTCGCTACGGACGCGTAAGCATTGAAAAATTCGGTTTGCAGTTAGTCCTGGAAAACCTGCAGATTCCCATGGACGAGGAAAAAGAGCTTGTGAAAATATTCCAAGGCACTCTCGGCAAGGATGTGCCCGTTTATTTCATAGACAATGACCGTTACTTCAACCGGGAAAGCATTTACATGTATCCCGACGATGCAGAACGATTCATCCTTTTCAGCAGAGCAGCCTTAGAAATGCTCAAGCCCCTGAACTTCAAGCCCGATATCATCCACTGCAATGACTGGCATACGGCCCTCATCCCCAACTGGCTTAGAACCATTTACCGGGATGACCCCTTTTACTCCGAAATCGCCACCGTCTATACCATCCACAACCTAGCCTATCAGGGGATATTCGGGTACAGAGTTTTGGAAATAGCAGGGTTAGATGAGTACGGATTTCTTTATCACCCCGACATGGCCGATCTGAACAATGTGGTGGATTTCATGGCCAGGGGAATTTACTTTGCCGATGTAATAAGCACCGTTAGCCCTCGCTATGCTCAGGAAATCCTAACCCCTGAATACGGCGAAAGGCTGGATCCGCTCCTCAGGGATAGAAGAGATCGGTTATTTGGCATCCTCAACGGCATTGATTATGAAACCTTTAATCCCGCCACTGATCCTTACATAGCCGTAAATTACGACGCCAGCTCTCTGGATAAGAGGGTTCAGAACAAGTTAGCCCTTCAGGAAGAAGCCAGCTTACCCAAGAACCCCGACATTCCCCTCATCGGGATGATCTCACGCCTTACAGATCAGAAGGGGCTTGATATACTGGTGGAGATTCTCGACCACCTTTTTGATAACTTTGAAGTGCAATTCGTGCTCTTGGGGACCGGGGAGCAACACTACCATGATGTGCTCAGGGGAATAGCAAAGCGCTATCCCCGGAATATGGGGCTATTTTTAACCTTCAATGCTCCTCTAGCTCAGAGGATTTACGCTGGAGCCGATATGTTTCTCATGCCTTCCCGCTTTGAGCCCTGTGGCCTTGGACAAATGATAGCTATGCGTTACGGAAGCGTCCCGATAGTAAGAGCTACTGGAGGCCTTGCCGATACAGTTAAAGATTACAATCCATTAACAGGCGAAGGGACCGGTTTTGTCTTTGAGCGATATGACCGATGGGCACTGTTTGGGGCCATCGTTAGAGCTCTGGAGCGTTACAAAAACCCCCAAGAGTGGCGCCGTATCCAGCTTCAGGGGATGAGAGTTGATTTCTCATGGGAGGCCTCGGCCAGAAAATACGAGGACCTCTATTACAAAGCGCTGGCTTCCAAAAAAGAGCTCAAACGTCTGGAGGACTATGGTGTCGGGAGAAAGCATCCTTAAAATTGAGGATTACTTGCACCAAATCGGTGAAGAGGAGCGTTCCCTTTTTGAGCGCATCTTTAGAGTGTTTATCAGCGAAGGGGGTCTTGAACCACCACCCTCCATGGTTCCCTGGATTGAAGCTCGTTTTAGTTCGGTGGATAGAGTCCTTCGGCAGAAAATCATAAAAATAGTTAACCTTATCACTCTGGAAGGGGCCCTCTTCAACAGCCTGAGATCTGAGCGGCCAATGGAGACCCGTTCTTCTGAAGAGGTGGATAACCTCATCAGAGCTCAGGAAGGGGACCCTTTCTGCCGGCCTCTCGAGCTTACCCCTTCCGATGTTTTCGGGCGCATAAGAGGCCGACACTCCATTACCGCTTCCAATGTCGCTAAGTACGACGGCTTCCATGGCCTTGTTATTTTTGACCAGCATAATCCTTTGATTTTCAGCCCAGAAGAAGTAAAGGATTACATTGATACAGCCCTTGAGTGGGCTCAGAAGGCCCACCAGGCCGACCCCGAAGCCCGTTATTTCTTTCTAATGTGGAACTGCCTTTGGAAAAGCGGCGCTTCCATAATCCATGGGCACCTTCAGATGACTTTGACCAGGGGAATGCATTACCCCAAGGTTGAAGCCCTTCGCCGGGCTGCTTTGAGCTACAGAGAAAGGTTCGGCTCCAATTATTTTGATGACCTCTACCGGATACATGAAGCGCTGGGGCTCGGATGGGAAGATGATGGGGTTCGCTACCTTGTTTACCTGACACCGATAAAAGAAAAGGAGACGCTTCTGCTGGCTTCGGAATTATCTAACCGCCTTAAGGGAGCAGTGTATAAAGTTCTGAGAGCTTTCATTGACCGGATGGGAGTTAAGAGCTTTAACGTTGCATTTTACTTGCCCCCTCTGGCTTCAACTCAGGAGGACTGGGAAGGATTCCCTTGCCTGGTCAGGATTGTGGATAGGGGCGACCCTTCAAACCGCACTTCAGATTTCGGGGCTATGGAGCTCTATGCCGCAAGTGTGATTTCTGATGATCCCTTCTTGGTGGCGAAATATCTGAAGGAAACTCTTACCAAAGTTTAACCATCCAGAAAGGAGGCTACCAGGGTATCGTAAAAGGAGATGACTCGCCTCTAAAATCGTTCTTAAGCCTTTTACTTCTACCCGACCGCTGTGAGCTTCCACCAGCGTTTTAAGATGAAGAGGCCCAGACCGGTGCTAGGAATCCCACTTTTCTGGGCTTCTTCGGTGCGGTAAAACGCCTGAAACAGTTTGGCAATTTCTTCTTGAGACAATGCCTTACCCCGGTCGTTGATTTCCACAACGGCCCAATCGCCCTGCCGGTAGATATTGATCGGGATATTCTGGTCAGAAGGAGCGTATTTGAGGGCATTTTCCATCAAATTGTAAAAGATCTGGTGTAAACGCCGCTCATCGGCTTTTAACTCCAGCTTCCTGAGTCCCTTCAGTTCAATACGATTTATTGAGTCCGGTGGTGCCATGGAAATCACATTGCGGATAACTCTGACCAGGTCGCACGGAACAAAGGATAAACGGAGCGGCCCCTTTTCCGCTTGTTCTCGGTCCAGGAGCCCAGAGAGCAAATAATTCATACGCCCGATGAGCCATAAGATCTGCAACCTGTCGATCAATTCGCTTCCTTAACTCTTTCCGGAGGACACGCAACTGGGCAGCTTGCTCTTCGCCTTGTTTGGTTATCTTTACTGTGGTCGTTCCATTGCTTTTCTAGACGGTCACTAATAGTTCGCTGAGTCGCTCGCAATTGTGCTGTTTGCTCGCTGGCCAGCCTTTCCACCCCTTCGATCAGTTCTCTGCGCACTGAAGCCAGTTGATTGGCAAACGAATCAGCCAGAGAGCTGGTTTTCTGATTGACCATTTCAGTAAGTTCGCGGTAATTGGTTTCAATGCGCGCTTCCAGTCCCTCCAAACGCCGCTCGGTAGAGCGTATCTGGGTGCCAAAAAGGATTTCCCGCACCCGTTCCAGTTCGTTGAGGGTTGTTTCCTCGTTTTTATTACGGCGAGATTTTGAGCCAGTAAGCTCTGTCCGGCGGTACTTCTATGCCTTTGGCCTTCATAAGGTGCATAGGTACCCCTTCCTCGGCCGCTCTGTCCCAGGAAAAAAGCTTCTGCAATTCCCCGGGAGGGTGGATTTGTTCCATGGCTTTATACCAGATAAGGCCATCTCTTCTCTGGTAGTGCCAGAATTCCAGAGCTTTGTAATCCCAGCGCCAGTCAAAATCTTCCCCCTGATGGGCTGGGATACGTTCCCACCCAGCTTCCCGAGCTATCCGGGTGAAGTCCAGGTAGTAGCCGTTAGGGATAAATCCGGGGTTTCCTTCTTTTCCAGGGCTGTAGCTTAATTCCCATGGGCGCTGGCGCAGAGGCTCCCCGCAAGAGCCGTCCTGCCTTGCACACCAGAGGTAAACCCTCCACCAGGTTTCCCCTCCCATTTCCTCCCGAGCTATCAGAAGACGATCGGTGTCAAAGTGGAGGTCAAAGGCTCTCCCTGCTTTATGCCAGCTGGTGTAATCGGCATATTCGCTCTGGAAATCTAAGGGACGGAAGGCTTCGCTCAAACGCCCGAGGAAATCGTAGCCTACTTCGCGGTGAATTCGCTCCCTCAAGTAGGCGAAAGAGTCCGCCACTGCGCCGCTGAGCCTGGGGTCATGGACCTTAACCCCTTTAAGTTCTTTGAGGGCACCTTTATAAGCAGGGGGAGGAGAAGCTTTTAAGCTCAGGGCTGGAATTTCTTTTCCGGAGAGTTTGAAGGCTCCGGAGACGCTCAAGCCCCCCCTGATGAAAGCCGGCCCCAGGAGGGTTTCAGGGAGGGATAGGAAGCCCGGATTTTTACCTAACATGAGCCTTTCACCATCGTAACGGTAAGCAATGAAAGCGAGGCGACCATCAGGCAACCACACGGGTGAGTCTTCCGCTGAAAGCCAGGTAATGCGATAGGCTTTCCTACTTTCAATTTCCATAACCCAGATAGCTTTGCGTCCATTTTCTTCTCTAATAAAAGCCAATTTACTGCCGTCGGGCGACCAGGAAGGAGAATATTCATCAGTGGTTTCGGTGGTGAGCTGGATTAACTTTTCAGTATCAAGCTCCAGCAGGAAAAGGTCTTTATCGCCAAAACGCCAGGAGGTAAAAGCTAAGAAACGGCCATCAGGTGACCAAGCAGGCTCAGCCTCGCCGGCAGGGCTATCGGGGGTGAGATTGCGAGGGTTTGAGCCATCAGCTTCCATAAGCCAGATGTCCAGATCTCCCTCTCTGAAAGATTCAAAAGCTATAAACCTGCCATCAGGTGACCAGGCTGGCTTCCCATCGTAATGGGGGTTTGAAGTAAGGCGAACCACATTGCTCTTTTCATCCATGAGGTATATATCCCAGTTTCCATCGCGGCGGGAAGAGAAGGCTAGCTTCCTGCCATCGGGCGAGAAAGCAGGGTCCCAATCCTCTGCCGGATGGGAGGTGAGGCGGAAGACTTTGCCCGTCTCAAGCTCAAGCGCGTAAAGGTCCCAGTTGCCATCCTTGAAGGCTGCGAAGGCTACCACAAGGTTCTGGGGTTGTATTAGCAGGGAAAGCGTTATGGTTAGAATTAAAACTTTGGACATTTAGCCTGCTCCGGTTATAATTTTCCCCTCCGGAGGATGAACCATGATGGAAGCGATGTATGAGTGGCAATTGATCCTTTATGGCACACTGGCTACCACCGTCACAGGATTAGCCTCCGGCGTGGGGGCTATGCCCGTGCTTGTTTTCCGAAATGTTTCGGACAAGCTCTTAGATACTCTGTTAGGGTTTGCAGCTGGTGTCATGCTGGCCGCTACAGTCTTCAGCCTTCTTGTTCCAGCTATAAACCTCGGAGGGGTTTGGATTACTTCTCTAGGCATTGTTCTGGGTGCCCTTTTCCTGGCTTATGCCGATAGGGTCGTCCCTCACTTTCACTTCATAGAAGGGGCAGAGGGTCCACCTTCGGCTCTAAGGCGTATATGGCTTCTTATTCTGGCCGTAACCCTGCACAACTTCCCTGAGGGGCTGGCCGTCGGTGTTGGCTTTGGAAGCGGTGAGTTTTCCACTGCTTTGACTCTGGCTATAGCCATAGGCCTTCAGAACATGCCCGAAGGTTTGGCCATCGCTCTTCCCCTCGTCCGGGAAGGCTATTCCCCCTATCGTTCTCTGGTTTACGCTGCCTTTTCAGGTCTGGCAGAACCCCTGGCAGGTTTTCTGGGGGCTGCCGCCGTAGCTTTAGCTAAACCCCTCGTTCCGGTAACTATGGGCTTTGCTGCCGGGGCCATGCTCTATGTCATAAGCGAAGAGATCATACCGGAAACTCACCGTAAAGGTTACGCCCGTATCGGAACCACTGGACTTCTGGCTGGTTTCATCATCATGATGGTCCTCGATAACCTTTTCCATTAAGGGCCTTTCGGACCAGGAATATTCTCTGGAAAGCTGTAAGGTTTGAAAACAAGGCCAGAAGTCCCAGAGCCCACAGGGGTTTCCCGATCAGAAGTCCCAGGGCCAGCACGGCGAGCCTTTCAAAGCGGGTGAAGAGGCCCTCCCGGCATTCAACACCGAGCCCCTCAGCTCTGGCTCTGGTGTAACTTACCATGAAAGAGCCCACTAGGGTCAGATAGCAGAGGAGGCTTCCTGTAAAATTTTGACTTTTAAGGTAATAAATCGCAAATCCAAGGTAAATTACGGCCTCGCTCAGGCGATCCAGCGTTGAATCCAGAAACGCCCCAAACCGGCTCACTCGGCCCATGACCCTAGCCACAGAGCCATCTATTACGTCGAAGAGGCCCGCCAGGATCAGAAGGACTCCGGCTGTCAGCCATTTTCCCAGAGCAAGGGCCAGGGCTACCGGGAATGTCAGAAGGAACCCGATAATGGTCAGGACATTGGGGGTGATTCCTGTAGCTCCTATAGCCCTCGCTACTTCTTCCACAAATTTACGGGTTTTCTCCCTGAGCAATTCTCCTAACATTTAGCTTTCTCCCTTCCCTGTTCTGCTAATTCCTGGAAGTATTCAAGCACTTCCGAGGCTATCCGGCGCCAGGAGTATCGGGCTGCTTTTTTCTTGCCCAGTTCGCCCATAGTGGCCCTGAGCTGGGGATTCCTGAGGAGGTGGACTATAGCCCTGGCCAAGGCCTGGGAATCGCCCGGGGGAACCAGCAAGCCCTCCACTCCGCTTTTTACCACCTCGGAGTAACCCGGGATGGCCGAGGCCACTACAGGTTTCCCTGCGGCCATGGCTTCTACCAGTACCATGCCAAAGCTTTCGTAGCCCAATGAAGGTGCACAAAAAACGTCACAGGTATGGTAGTATCTTGGGAGTTCTTCTTCCGGCACATAGCCAATAAAACGGACTCCGTGAATCCGGTTCTTACGGATGAACTCCACAAAGGGCCTCTTATCTTCATTGCTGAAAGCCCCCACCACCAGCAATCTGGCATCGGGTACTTCCATCTGAACGAGCTTGAAAGCCTCCAGCAAGACATTGAAGCCCTTGCGCTTTTCAAGCCTCCCCACGAAAAGGACGTTAAGGCGGCCATCGCAGAACCGCTCGATAGGCTTCGCTCTGGTTTCAAACAGTTCAAGATCAACTCCATTGGGAATTATGCGGTAATCCCCCGGAATATAACGGCTTATGTAGTCCCTGGCGGCCCTGGAAACCGCAATTCTTCCGTCCAGCTTGTTGGCCAGGCGGCGCAGGATAATGTCGGAATATTCGAGGACGGGGTGAGGGTCGGGCCTGTAAGCATGAAAGGTCCCTACGTTGATAGCCCTGGAGTGCCTGAGGATGGCGATGGGCAATACAGGGGTCAGTGGTTCGTGGATGTGTACCACATCAAAGTTTTCCTCCTCCAGGATTTTTTTGGCTTTCCTGTAGATCAGAGGGGAAAGGGAAACTCTTGCCACTGAGCCTGCTGAGGGTATCCCCACCACCAGGCCAGTGGCTTTTATGAGGTGCTCCGGAAGGGGGGCGTCTTCCCGGGAGCAAGGGGCAATTATCTTGACTTGGTGGCCCATCTCCCGGAAGTATTTGTCTAAGTAGTAGATGTGTTTAACCACCCCTCCCGGGACGGAAAAATCATAAGGAGAGACCAGAGCTATCTTCATCGCTCTCCTTCCACAGAGGAACAGAAAGGAGCCACTGTTCTGGATAAGCCCTTATGTATTTTTCCATTGTGGCGATTATTTTCCTGTGCGCCTCAGCGATGGCTTCCTCTTTGGGCCCTTCTCTATTGACGTAAAGGGGGGGTTCCACCCACACCTTAAAGGAATTATCGGGTCTCCTTATGCAGAAAGCCATAACTATTGGGGCTCCGGTGCGGTAGGCCAGGCGGGGAGCACCATCCGGCAGACGAGCAGGTTTGCCGAAGAAATTGACCTTAACTCCACTTTCGGAAGCATCCCTGTCCAGGGCCAGAGCTATGGTTTCTCCCCGATGCAAAGCCCTCACCAGCTCCATTAGCGGGCCCTTGACGGGTATAAAGCGGAGGCCATGGGACGACCTGAGCCCCGTCATGAACTGGAAAAAGGCGGGAGGAGATATAACTTCGGCCGGGACGGTAACACGGAAGCCCTTGAAGGCCAGCCACTGAGCCACAACATCGGGGCAGCCCATATGTATTGAAGCCAGGATAACGCCTTTGCCTCTGGCTAAGGCTTCCAGGAGGTAGTTGAAGCCCTCTATTTCTAACCTTTTCCCCAGGCTATCGGCTGAAAGGCGCGGAGTAAGGAAAAGGTCCACATGGTTAAGGGCAAGGTGCCGGAAGATCTTGCGGACAATTTCTCTATCCCTTTGCCCCGTAACATGCCCGATATTGTCCAGCAGGTTGCTTTTGACCTTGAAACTGAGTAAATAGAGGATATCTCCTATCACGAGCGCCGCTCTGTAGCTCACCCACGGCGGCAAAAGGTTACAGAGCCATTTTGCCAGGCGAAACAGCAGGTATACAATATACCCCATGCTCTTTTCCTTATCTCCCTCAGGGTATTTAAAATGTTAACGGAAAACCGAATATGTGTCAAAAACAGCAGGCTTTTAAGCCAGGAGATCGCTACCGGATGGCGGTGACAATTTATGTTATGTTAAGCTCAAGTGTTCGGGGTGTAACGGCAATAGGGAAAGCTTTCCGCCCCAGGTGGAGGTTCCTGAAGGTTGGGGTGCAGGGTTTGGCCTTTCCCTGTCGGAATGATATAATCCCCTCAGAACTTAAGATGCGAGGGTAGAAGCCGTGGCGCTCGCTCTTGTCACTACTGGCGGAACCATTGCCATGAAGGAGCAGGTTAAAGGCGAGGGAGCCCTACCAGCTCTCACCTCTCAGGATTTTTTAGCCTGGCTTCCGGAAGGCTTCCCGCCGGTGGTCGTGGAGGAGCACTGCAACCTGCCCAGTTCCCATTTCACCCTCCAGGTTCTGGGAAGCTTGAGGGAAAGGGTTTACAATTTAGCCCAGAGGGAGGACATAGCAGGCATCGTTATAACCCACGGGACTGACACTATAGAAGAAACAGCCTATCTTCTGGACATTACCATCCCCACTGAAAAGCCCATAGTCCTTACGGGAGCCATGAGGACAGCCGGTGAGGCCGGGTACGAAGGTATGGCTAATCTTCTAGCTGCCTTGAGGACTGCTTCTTCCCCTCAGGCTAAGGGCCGCGGCGCTATGGTGGTCATGAACGATGAAATCCATGCCGCTCGCTACGTAACCAAGAACCACACTCTCAGCCCTGCAGCGTTTGTTTCCCCCGGCTGGGGACCTATGGGAAGGATCGATGGGGATAGGGTAATCTTTGCATGGAACATCCCCCGTAAGATAATCCCCTTTAAGAAACTGGAGGAAAAAGTTTACCTCATAAAGTTAGGGGTGGGGATGGGCGATGAATTCCTGCTTTTCGCTCTGGAGAGAGGGGCAAAAGGTGTGGTAATTGAAGGAATGGGAGCGGGAAGAGTCCCCCCATGGTGGATGCCTTCTATAAGGAAAGCCATTGAAGAAGGCGTAGCCGTGGTCATTGCCTCCAGATGCCAGGCAGGAGGAATTTACGACCCTTACGGCTATCCTGGGGCTTATAGGGATCTATCCTCAGCAGGTGTTCTCTTCGCCCATCATTTAAATGGGCAAAAAGCCCGGGTGCGCCTCATGGCGCTTTTGGGCTCTGGTGTGCACGGCGAGGAGCTGAGGGAGCTTTGGTATGAGTAAAAGCTCAGTGGTGATTCTGGACTATGGCTCCCAGTATGCTATGCTCATAGCCCGGCGAGTACGGGAGTGCAGGGTCTACAGTGAGCTCGTCCCCTGGGATGCAAGCGAGGAAGAAGTTCTCAGACTTTCCCCTGCCGCCTTTATCCTTTCGGGAGGACCGGCCAGTGTCTACGAAGAGGGTGCGCCATTTCTCCCGCCATACCTGCTGAAAGCCGGCGTTCCGGTTCTGGGGATTTGTTACGGTATGCAGCTTCTGGCTAAAGCCCTCGGAGGTAAAGTAGCTCCCGCTCCCAGGAAAGAGTTCGGCCCTGCTTTTCTAGAAGTTTTAGATCCGGACCCGCTTTTTGCAGGGCTGCCCCCCAGATTTCAGGTGTGGATGAGCCACGGGGACAGGGTTGAGGAGCTTCCTCCAGACTTTAAAGTGCTGGCTAAAACCGAGAATTCGCCCTTAGCTGCCATTGCCCACAGAGAATTGCCCGTATTTGGCCTCCAGTTCCACCCTGAAGTGGTTCACACCCCCCTGGGAAAGGAGATCATTGCCAATTTTCTCTTCCGGGTCTGCCGCCTGGAACCATCCTGGACCCCGGGGTTCTTTATTGAAGAAAGCATAAAACGCATCCGCGAGCAGATCGGAGGTGAGGAAGCAGTAGCGGCTATATCGGGAGGTGTTGATTCCACTGTAGCTGCCACTCTGGTAGCGAAAGCCATCGGCAAAAAACTCCATTGCATCTTCGTAGACCATGGACTTTTGAGGGAGGGTGAAAGAGATAGGGTGCTTTCAGCCCTAGAGAGAACGATGGAGGCAGACATAAGGGTGGTGGAAGCCGAGGAGAGATTTCTGCAAAAACTCAGGGGAATCACGGATCCAGAGGAAAAGAGGCGCATTGTGGGGGAAGAATTCATACGGGTTTTCACCGAAGAAGCACGTCTAATTGGCCCCATCCGTTTTCTGGTCCAGGGCACTATTTATCCGGATGTTATAGAATCAAGGGCTTCTCCCACAGGCAAAGCAGCTGCACGCATCAAAACCCACCACAACGTTGGGGGGCTCCCGCAGGATATGCCCTTTGAGCTGGTGGAACCTTTGCGTTTTCTTTTCAAAGATGAAGTTCGGGAGGTCGGGCTTGCTCTGGGATTGTCCAGGGAAGTGGTTTACCGGCAACCTTTTCCCGGACCGGGATTGGCTGTGCGCATTTTAGGAGAAGTGACCCCGGAGCGCCTCAGAATCCTGCGGGCTGCGGATGCTATCCTCTGCGAAGAGGTGGAAAAAGCCGGCATGGCCGAAGAGCTCTGGCAATACTTTGCGGTGCTTACCCCTCTGCGCTCCGTAGGAGTAAGAGGTGATGCCAGAGCTTACGATTACGTTATAGCCATAAGGGCCGTTGTTTCCACCGATGGTATGACAGCTGATTGGGCTCGCTTGCCCTTTGAACTTTTAACCCGGATTTCAAGCCGCATCGTTAACGAAGTGCCTGGCGTAGGCAGGGTCGTTTACGATATAACTTCTAAACCTCCGGCCACTATAGAGTGGGAATAAAAATCCCCCGCACATCAGTTCGGACTCCCACCCGATCAGTGGAGGCATTGAGAAGGGCTATGATTCAAGAGCCTGTCCGGAGCGCAATATCCCTTTAGCTTTTTGGGCTATCCAATTTGCTCCATTAAGGTTATAGGGGTTATAATTAGGGGGATAAGCTTCACGGAGGGTTTCATTGTGGACACTTATGAGGCTATTGTTTCAAGGCGCAGCATAGCTAAATTCAAGCCTGACCCAATCCCACACGAGGTTCTGGAGAAAATTCTCTCGGCTGCCCTGTGGGCCCCTTCTAAGATGGATTTACAGAACTGGTATTTCGTAGTGCTGGGAGGGAGACAAAAAGAGAAATTTCTCCATCTGTTGCGCACTGAGTTCGCTCGCCTGGTAGTCACAGCCGAGGTTTCATCGCTGCACAGAATCTGGACTACAGAGTCTTTTCTACAGGCCGCAGCACAGGCTCCCGTTCTTGTAGTAGTATTTTCCGAGAAGCCTGTGGGTGAGGATCTGGATTATGCCCTTTCAGTGGCAGCGGCGGTGCAAAATTTATTGCTGGCGGCCTGGAACGAAGGCGTGGGAACCCACTGGTTCACCTATGGCCTTTATGCCGTAAAGGATGCCGTTTATTCTCATTTAGGCATAAAAGGCAAAGACCTCATAAGCTTTATCGTTATGGGTTACCCTGAGGAGGTACCCGAACCAACCATCCGCCAGAAAGGGAAGATTGAATGGCGAATGGAGCCCTGAGAAGTTATGGCCATAATTCCGGATAAAATCCGCATGTTCCCGATCTTTTCGGGCCTTGAGGAGAGGACTCTTCAGAGGTTAGCTTCGTTGATAATTGAAAGCTCCGCTCACGCTGGAAAGATCATATTCCTGCAGGGGGAAGAAGCCCGTTATGTCTACATAGTGGGGCGAGGTATCATCAGAACGCGGCGCGTTTCTCCTGAAGGAAAGGAAATAACGATTGATTACGTTGGGCCC
This sequence comes from Anaerolineae bacterium, assembly GCA_025062375.1. Classification (NCBI taxonomy): domain Bacteria; kingdom Bacillati; phylum Chloroflexota; class Anaerolineae; species Anaerolineae bacterium. Next base: position 26,384 of record JANXAG010000018.1, read on the forward strand.
GGCAGAATAATTGATCCATTCTCAGCCGCTGATGGAAACCCATACACTATCACGGCCGACGCCCTGACGAACGCAGCTTTATACGCAATAGGCACGGAGGAGTTCCGGCGGATGGTGGAAGAAGACCGGAAATTGTGCGTCAATTTGCTCAAAGAGCTATCAGGCAGAGCTCGCCGTTTGACCGAGATGGTTGAAGAGATGGCATTGCATACGGTGCGGACCCGGCTGGCTCGCTTTCTCCTGCAGCAATCCAGGCACAGCGACCAGTACAGGCCCTGGACTCAGACCGAGATCGCTTCTCAGATTGGCACCGTGAGAGAGATTGTGGGGAGGATTCTACGGGATTTCGCCTCCCAGGGGCTGATAACTCGCCTGGGGGGACGTATTGTTATAGTTGACCGGGATAGACTTATGGAAATAGCTCAGCTGGAAGGCTTGGAAAAGGAGGGTTGGAATGGAAATAGAAGCACTTAAAGCCATAGAAACGGCCATCAAAATAGAGGAAAAGGGCATAAAGTTTTATTCCGAAGCGGCGGAGAAGGTGGAAGATCAGGCAGCCCGGAAGATGCTGCGCAACCTGGCTCGGGATGAACAAAACCACCTTTATTTATTTCAATCAATCCGTCAATCTCTGCTGGAAGAAGGCAGGTGGCCTACTCTTGAGCCCTTTCCGCTCGGGGAAGTAGCCCAATACATATTTCCCTCCCCTGAAGAAAGGGAAAAAGTTGAGGTCCCTCGCCACCACCAGGAAATTCTCCGCAGAGGGATGGAGATAGAGAAGGCCTCCATCAAGTTCTATTCAGAGCAGCTAGATAAGAGCCCCTCGGAAGAAGCACGCAAGGTGTATCAGTTCCTGGTGGAGCAGGAAAAGGGGCACCTGGCTCTCCTCCAGGCGGAGTACGATTACCTGACCCGCACCGGCTTCTGGTTTGACTACCAGGAGTTTACCCTGGAAGCGGGATAGGGACTTTTGTCCCAGACTTTTTGGCTTTCGCCTGGTATAATTTCTCACGAAAATGCAAAGGTTGGGAAGGGGAGATGAAACTGAAAGTAGATCAGAATCTGTGCATAAAGTGTGGTATGTGTGCTGCGGCTTGCCCTTGCGGGGCTCTTATCCTCAGCGAGGAAGGGCTTCAGTTTAATTGCCCCTCCGATTGCTCCCTCTATTTGCTTGGGGGGCCCGAGTTCTTCTTCCCCTGCGAGGAAGCATGCCCCACAGGAGCCTTAAGTCTTGCTTTTGAGATCGCCAGCTTAAAAGGAGGTTAATATGGACAGGGTAACTGAAAAACAGGTAAGGGACGCTCTGCGCCAGGTGATTGATCCCGAAATCGGGATGGATGTGGTAACTCTGGGGATGATAAGACAGGTCAACATCGGGGAAGGGGGAGAGGTGGAGGTAAAGATGGTGCTAACGGCTCCTTTCTGCCCTCTGGCTTCCTATCTTGTGGAACAGGTCCGGATGGCTGCAGCCTCAGTCCCCGGAGTTAAGGAGGTCAAAGTCACCCTTCTGGACGAGCGGTGGGATCCCAGCTGGATAGAGAGATCGGAGCTTTAAGGAGGTTTAAGAAGTGGAACGTCGTTATGTATATCTTGATAATGCTGCGGCTACCCGCCTTGACGAGCGGGTTCTAGAAGCGATGTTGCCCTATTTCTTTGAAATCTACGCCGTGGCCACCTCTGAATTCGGATATTCGCCCGGGATAGAGGCCCGGGAAGCCCTGGATAAAGCCAGGGCTACAATCGCTGAAAAGCTCGGGGCTTCTCCTGAGGAGTTTATCTTCACATCTGGCGATACCGAATCATCCAACATAGCTCTCAAAGGGGTAGCTATGGCCCTGAGCCGTAAGAAAGGCCGGCATATAATCGTCTCCAAAATTGAGGATTTCCCCGTGCTCAACACAGCCAAAGCCCTGGAGAAACAAGGCTTCAAGGTAACCTACCTTGACGTGGACGAATATGGTTTTGTGGACCTAAATCAGCTGTGGGAGTCCATAACGCCCGAGACCATCCTGGTATCCATTCAGCATGCTAACCAGGAGATTGGGACTATCCAGGACATAAAGGCCATAGGGCAGATATGCCGTGATAAAGGTTGCCTCTTCCATACTGATGCCACTCACACTTTTACCCGTGTTCCACTGGATGTAAGGGAAATCCCTGTGGACCTGATAACGGTTTCCGCTCACACTATCCACGGCCCCAAGGGCATAGGAGGCCTCTACATCCGTAAGGGAACTCCTATAGCCAAGTGGATGGATGGAGGATATCAGGAGTTTAACCTGAGGGCGGGGCTGGAAAACATCCCCGGAGCTGTGGGTTTCGCCAAGGCTGTGGAACTGGTAACCCCGGAGGAGAATCAGAGGCTCCAGCAGATGCGAGATCGCCTGATAGATAGAATTCTTCAAGAGATACCCTACACAACCCTCAATGGCCACCGGTGGAAGAGGCTCCCCCAGAATGCTAACATAACTTTCCACTTTGTGGAAGGAGAATCCATAACCCTGCACCTGGACATGAGGGGTTTTGCCGTGAGCACGGGCTCGGCTTGTTTCAGCCGTTCTCTTGAGGCAAGTCACGTTATCTTGGGAATCGGCGGAGACCACGAGAGAGCCCATGGGTCCGTGCGCTTCACTTTTGGCCGATTTAACTCTATGGAAGATGTTGATGCTGTGGTGGAAGCCATCGCTGAGGTTGTGGAAAAACTGAGAGCCATAAGCCCACTGGGGAAGGAGGTAAGCCATGGCTAATCCATACGTCCTTGAAGCTCTCAAAAAAGCCCTCGCTGTTGAACTGAGCGCGATAGAGATTTACTCCGCCCATGCTAAAGCTATTCAGGAAGAGTATATAGCCGAAGGTGTGAGGGCGATTCTAGAGGTGGAGAAGCGCCACGCTCAGGAACTTACCGAGCGCATCAGGGCACTGGGAGATACCCCCATCGAGCCCGGAGGGAAAGAAACCATCCTGGGACGAGCTATTGGAGCCGCTTCCGCCCACGCTACTACCAGAGAGATGCTGGAGCTGGAACTGAGGGAAGAGCAGCTGGCCATTAAGGACTACGCTACCTTCATAGCCGAAATCACAGGCGACGAGGAAACGGTTGCTCTTATGGAAAGGCACCTTAAGGATGAGATCGATCACGCCAAATGGCTTAAAAGGCAAATCGCTTCTCTTGGCGGATAAAACATGCGGAAGATTAAATTCTATGCTCTCAGCACCTGCGGGTGGTGCCGCCGGACGAAAAAGCTCTTGGATGAAAACGGGGCAGACTACGAGCTGATCTACGTGGACCTGCTTCAGGGGGAGGAGCAGAAAAAGGCTCTGGAAGAAGTGAGCAGATGGAATCCCCGCCTCTCCTTTCCCACACTGGTTCTGGACAATGAGGAAGCGATAATAGGTTACGATGAAGCCCGCATAAAGGAGGCTCTCGGATTGTGAGCGAGAGGTCACAAGAAGCGCTGGAGCTCTACGAACGCCTGCGGCGGGAGGCAGAATCCTCCGGTTATTACCTCAATCCTGACCTGGAACTGGTGCTGGACCTGATGGAAGGTCTCGTTACCAATCTGAAGCGCTACGGCTACATGGCCTGCCCCTGCCGCTTAGCTTCTGGAGTGCGGGAGAAGGACCTGGATATAATATGCCCCTGCGATTACCGCGATGCGGACCTGGAGGAATACGGGGCTTGCTATTGCGGTCTGTATGTATCCGAAGAAGTAGCGCAGGGCAGGAAAAAAGCCAGCCCCGTTCCTGAAAGGAGGGGCACAGTCCTTCTAAAGGCTGAGGAGGAAAAACCCGTCTTCAGCGGTAAAGGAATGCCTGTGTGGCGCTGCAAAGTCTGCGGGTATCTCTGCGCTAGGCCTTCTCCACCCCTCAAGTGCCCTATCTGCAAGGCCGATAAGGACCGCTTTGAACGCTTTGCCTAAACCACTTTCACAAGATGGTAATCCTTGCGGCCTTTCCTGAGCACCAGGAATTTCCCCTCAATGGCCCGGTCCAGAGCAACCCTTAGCTCAATATCGGTTACCCGCACGTTGTTGAGGTAAATTCCTCCGCCCTGAATGAGCCGGCGGCCATCGCTTCGGGAGGAGGCGACGCCGCATTTTACAAGAAGCTCTGTTATAAGCATGCCTTCCCCGCTCAGCTCTTCCTTCCTCACCTCCGTCGAAGGGACATCACCGAAAATTTCCTCTACTTCTTCGGCCGTAATGTCCTGGATTTCTTCTCCGAAAAGGATTCGGGAGGCTTTTTCGGCCCGGGAGAGGGCGGTTTCGCCATGGACCATGCGGGTCACCTCTCGGGCGAGGGTTCGTTGGGCTTCTCTCTCTTCGGGGACTATGGCCACTTTGTGCGCCAGTTCTTCAATCCTATCAGGGGGGAGCAGGGTGAAAAACTTGAGGTAGCGCACGACGTCCCGGTCATCGGTGTTGAACCAGAACTGGTAGAACCTGTAGGGGGAAGTTAAGGCGGGGTCAAGCCACACAGTTCCAGCCTCGGTTTTGCCGAACTTGACCCCTGAGGCAGTGGTCACAAGGGGCAATACAAGGCCATAGGCTTTGCCTCCTCTTAGTCTACGGATCAGTTCAATGCCAGCGGTAATGTTGCCCCACTGGTCGCTTCCGCCCATCTGGAGTATGCAGTTGTAGCGGTCGTAGAGGACCAAGAAATCGTAGGCCTGAAGGAGCATGTAGCTGAACTCGGTGTAGGAAATGCCCTCCTCCTGCTCAAGCCGCCGCCGGACGGATTCCTTCGTAAGCATGTAGTTAACCGTGAAATGCTTGCCGATATCGCGCAGGAAATCTATGAGGTTAAGGGGCACAAGCCAGTCAGCATTATCTACCATTATGGCTGGGTTGGATTTGGAATCAAAGTCCAAGAAACGCTTAAACTGCTCCCGGAAACGCAATTTATTGGCCTCAATTTCTTCTTTGCGCAGCAGAGGGCGCTCCTTATCTTTCCCGCTGGGGTCGCCTATGAGGGCTGTGCCCCCACCTATGACCACGATGGGGGTATGCCCGTAGCGCTGCAAGTGCACCAAAGCCATTGTCACGAACAGGTTCCCCACCTGAAGGCTTGGGGCGGTGGGGTCAAACCCTATGTAACCGGCAACTTTTTGCGTGGCGAAGACCTCCTCAAGCCCGGGGGTTGAATCGTAAATCATCTCCCGCCATCTTAGCTCTTCAAAGACGTTCATAAGCCCTCCTGGTTTCGTGCTTAGTTTAAGCGGTCACCGCCTTCTTTTGCTGGCATCTGTGAAATATTATCTGCGATGGCTAAAAAGAGGTCAAATCTCCTGGTGCAATTTTGCTTCCACCCACCGTTGCATCAGCGGAACCTGAAAGCGATATGTTCCACTGCAGGTTCCAGCACCTCTTTATGGACCAGCCGCTGGGCCACCAGCTGCAAGTTTTCCGGCACTTCCTCACCCCGCACCACGGCTGATAGCACTTTCTGTTGCTCCGGCGTCAAGCTGAACCAGAACTCCCGGAAGAACTCGTGGCCCCGCTCAAAGATTTCCGGAATCACTGCTTCCACGTCCTCCGGCGGTTGAGGTGTTCCACCAGTTCGTAACCGGTCAACTGGACCAGGTAAGGCTGACCCCGAGTGAGGCGGACGATGGCTTCCACCGCCTCGTCCTCGTAGATGTCCGGGAAATCCTGAACGGGCCTGCGGATCAGCGCTCGGGCGTCCTCCTCCCGGAGATAACTAACTAGCACCGCACGAGTGTTGATCAGGTAGTCGCTCCAGTAGGGGGCCAGTTCGTCCAGCATGTGGGAGCCGGAGAACAGAAGGGCCCACCGGGGCCGGTGCTGCATCACGTGCCGCAGAAAGTTCAGGGGCATCCGGCTCCCCGTCTCCCGGACTACCTCCTCCAGTCGCGCAGATTAGGGTAAGCAGAGCACAAGAGTCCGGGTCGCCGGTGATTCTTTCCACCCGGTCCATCCATTTCTGTAGGGCGATAAAGGGGTTTTCGGCCAGGGTGCGGGGTCTAGATACGGCAGGTGGAAGTTGCGGGCGCGCCGGGCGGATTCCACTATCTGAACGGCCAGATACTCGGCCAGGCCTTTCAGGGTAGTGGCCGTCAACCCCTGAACATCCACAAAGAGGGGAAGGATCTCCGGCCCCACCCGCAGAGGGAGATATTTCAGGGCCGACGTTTTCCCCGTCCTCCGCCCGCCGTAGAGGAGGATGACCGGCTTCACATCGGAGAGGGCCAGGGTTCCGATCTCGCGGAAAATGTCCCCCCGCCCCCGGAACCGCTCCCCCGCCGTCTCCGGGTCCAGCGGCGGGCCGGCGATGTAGACCTGGGGGATTTCCGGGGAGGAGCGGGCCCGCTCCTCCAGCGTCCACAGCGCGGGCTCCAGAATCCGCAGCCAGCGGTCTACGATTTCCCCGTAGGCGGTGGCGAAGCGGGGGGATTCGGTCGCGAGGCTCTCCCGCAACTCCGCCCGCCAGTAAAGGGATTCTTCTTCCTGCGCGGCCCGCTGCTGGTTGGTGGAAGTAATCAAGTAATCTATCATCTGCTGGGCGGCGGCCTGGTTCTCCCGGTAGGCGCGGGCGATGAATTCGCCCATAAAGGGCAGTGGGAGAATGATAAGTTCATTAAAGCGAGGGGGGAGGTAGCGGAGCCAGCGGGAGTAGCGGCCCGGCCGGGCCATGAGCGCCAAACCGAACATCCAGAGCAGTTTCGGCAGCCAGAAATAGACCCGAAGCACTCCCAGAGTCCACGCCACGCCGACCGCCACGCCAAACGCTATAAACAACCAGTCTGCCACCAGGGGAAGCCAGGCCTGCAGCAGCCCGAGAGCGACATCGGGCAAAAGGGGAAGCAAGCGATTCAGCAGAGTGGGCGAAAACTGCAAAAGACCGCCCAACACAAAAACCAAAATGGAAGTAACCACCAGGAAGCGGAAAATCCACTTCTCCGGAGCGCTTACTATGGGACTCCGTGTAAACCACAAGCCCGCCCACCAGCCCAGAAGAAAGCGGAAACTCCAGGACCAGGCAAAGGGCCCGGCGGCGAAGAGAGGGGCGAGGATGGGAACGGTTGCGCTGAGCCACCACACTTGCCCCGCATAGTGGCGCAGGCGAGGGTTGCTGGAAAAGCGGGCGCGGTAACGGAAAGGGTTCTCGTCTATACCCAGGTCAGGGTCAATCTCCCACAGCCAGTCACTGAAGGTGTAGGGCCTGAAGTAGGCCCAGTAGAGGAGCCGGGCGCACTCGGCGATATAGGTCCGGAGGCTTTCCCATCGGCCTGCCATCGGGTCACCCTCCCAGGAGACGGCGCAGCAGGTCCAGCAGTTGCTCCCCCTTCAGGATACCCAGCAGAACCAGAATCACGATGGCAATAATCGATACCCCTTAGGAACCAGTCGGTCAGGTCTTTGACCGTCCCTTTTGCCCCCTGCGCCAGGCGTCCCAGGAAACGGGGAAAGTCCCAGAGGGGCCAGCGGAGAATATTCCACAAAGTGGGAGGAGGGCGGCTTTCCTCCGGCGCCGCAAACTGGGTCTCCTTTTGGGCCTCAAATTCCCGCTGGGCCCAGTCGGTGTCCTTGCCCTGGAGGAGGCAAGGGTGGCGCCTGCTCCAGCGGAGGGCCAGGCGCTGGTCCTCCGGCGAAAGCGCTTCCGGCGCGCCCGGAACGGTGCTCGCCGGGAGGCGAACCGGGTCAGCGGTTTCCTCTTCCGTGAACTCCTTCAACCATAAGGCGTGGGCATCGTTGAAGAAGCGGAAAACGAGGCGGCGCTCCTTGCTGTATTCCCCGATGGGCCGCCGGGACGCGATGACCAGCATCAGGAGACTTTCACTGGTCAACGAGCGCAGGTGGTCGTAGAAACTGTCGTTGAACTCCTGAGGGGCCTCCAGAAACTCCTCAAACTCGTCCAGAAGGAGGATGAGCCTCAGGCCCCTGCTCCGCAACTGGCGAAAGGCTCCCTGAAAGCGTCCGGGGTCACGGGCTGGCTCAGCGCCCGGACCAGTTCGGGGTCCCGCTGCACAGCGGGCTGCTCCAGAAAGGCACTGGCCACGGCGCGGTGAAAATCGGCCACTGTCCGTGGAGCCACCGTTTGCAGGGAGAGGTAGACGACCACATATCGATTAGGGCGAGAGATCCGCTGGTGGGCTGAACCCCTTCCATTCGCGAGAGGATCATCCCGATTTCATCTTTCCGGCCAACAAAGAGGCAGGGGTCTGTAATCATTGGCCCGGCCACAAAGGGGCAGGGAAGGAGGCCCTCCCAGGCACTGGAAGGGTTTGTCCGATATCTTGAATCGTCCGCTTTGGCATGGGATATGTCCTTCATTTTTGGCCACTTACAAAGCCAGGCCTATATCCCCCCATCTTCGCGGTAATAAAAAAACCATATAATAGGGGCAGAAAATGCCCGCATACAAAAGCAACGGCTATCTTTGAGCGGAGGTTTCCGCTTTAACCTTTGATGACTCCCAGCGGACGGAGCTTGGCTACTTTACGGGAAATTCCTGCGGAGTGAACTACGTGGACCACTCTGTCTACATCCTTGTAGGCATCGGGGGCTTCTTCGGCCAAGCCGGCGTCGCTTCCGCCCATGACGATAATGCCTTCGGCTCTGAGCCTTTCCACCAGCTCGCGGCCCCGGATTTGCTTCTTGGCCTGGGCTCTGCTCATAACTCGCCCGGCGCCGTGGGCGGTAGTCCCGAAAGTCTCCTCCATAGCCCTTTGAGTCCCCACCAGCACGTAAGAAGCTGTTCCCATATCGCCGGGGATAAGGACCGGCTGGCCGACTTTGCGGTAGGCCTCGGGGACGGCGGGGTGGCCAGGGCCGAAGGCTCTTGTGGCTCCTTTTCTGTGAACCAGGACTTTTACAGTTTTACCGCCCACCACATGTTCTTCCAGTTTGACGATGTTATGGGCGACATCGTAGACCTGACGGAGGGTCCGGTCCTTAACTTTGCCGGCCAGAACCTGGTCAAAGACTTTGCGAACTCTGTGGGCCAGGATCTGGCGGTTGGCCCAGGCGTAGTTAGCGGCAGCCACCATGGCGCCGAAGTAAGCCTGCCCCTCTGGAGTATCAAAGGGAGCGCTTACGAGCTCCCTATCGGGGAGCTTTATCCCGTACTTTCGCACAGCTTCCTGAAAGCTTTCCACGTAATCGGAGCAAACCTGATGGCCCAGGCCTCGGGAGCCAGAGTGGATCCATACAGCCAGCTGGCCTTCAAACAGGCCGAAAGCTTTGGCTACCTCTTCATCGTATATTTCTTCCACCACTGCTACTTCAATGAAATGGTTCCCGGAGCCGAGGGTACCGAGCTGATCTCTTCCCCTGTCTTTGGCTTTTCGGCTCACTTTGGAAGGGTCGGCTCCGGCCATTGAGCCGCCTTCTTCGGTATGTTCCAGGTCTTCTTTGGAGCCGTAGCCCTGTTTTACGGCCCAGGCAGCGCCCTCTTTAAGGACTTTATCCATTTCAGCGTCGCTGAGCCTTACGTCTCCGCCTCTACCTACTCCGCTTGGGATGTTGTGGAAAAGGGCTCTGACCAGGGTTTCCATATGGGGTTTTATTTCTTCGGCCCTTATGTTGGAAGCCAGGAGGCGCACACCGCAGTTTATATCATATCCGGTAGCACCGGGTGAGATTATACCGGAAGGTCTTTCAGTGGCTATAACCCCTCCTATCGGGGGACCATATCCTTCATGAATATCTGGCATAGCCAGGGTGTAACCCACAACACCCGGGAGAGTGGTGGTGTTTATGAGTTGCTCAATAGATTTATCCCTGAAGGCCGCTTCAAGGAGCTCATCATCGGCGTAAACCCTGGCCGGAACGCGCATATCCGACCTAAAGTTTTTTGGGATTTCCCAGACGAACTCTCTTATTTTGCGGAAGTCTTTCTTACTGACCATACTTTTTATCCCTCCTTTTCCACCGAGCTTTCGTAGCTAAATTATAACCCAACATTGTCGTTAAAGCAATAGATAGGCCGCAATCGCACCATAGTGGGAT
>JANXAG010000019.1 GCA_025062375.1 Anaerolineae bacterium
AAGCTTTTCAAAGGAGTATGGAAACGAGGCTTGACCTTATTCAGGAGAGGATGCTGGCTCAGTCTCGCTGGCTGATTGGCTCCATAGCGGTTCTGGGCACAGTCATAAGCATCCTTCTGGCCATTGGTCAGTTTGTGAGGTGACCAGAACCGATGGACTTAATGGAAAAATTAAACCATTTCCCCAATATTCTTGTGAAGGGAGGGAAAGAAGCGAAAAGATTTTTAAAGTTTGCTATCGTGGGAGCGAGTGGGACTTTGGTGGATTTTAGCCTCTTAAATTTGGGAATCCTCGTGCTGGGTTTGCCTAAGCCTTTAGCCAACACTATTTCCTTTTCGGCCGCTGTCGTGAACAACTTTGTCTGGAACCGGCTCTGGACTTTCCCAGAGAGTCGTTTTTCGCCTTTCCTGACCAGATTCTGGAAGTTTGCCTTTGTTTGTGTGGTTGGTTATTTCTTAAACCAGACGATATTCCTCGGCCTTGACTTCTTGTTTTTTCACCAATTGGGAACTCTTGGGTACAACCTTTCCAAAGCCATTGCTACGGGTGTGGTCCTTTTCTGGAACTTCGGGATGAACAGGATCTGGACTTTCAAAGAGGTTTAAAATGCGCATCGGGGTTGATTACACCGCTGCCGTAAAACAGAAGGCTGGTATAGGAAGATATGCTCGCGAGCTTTTCAAGCATCTGGGTAAAATTGACCAGCAAAATTTCTATATCCTTATGGTCCCCAGAGACGCAGCTCTTCATCCGCTCCCTTCCAATTTCCGTTACCTTAAGCTTCCTTTTTCCGAACGCCTAATGTATATTTTTTGGCAAAGGCTAAGGGTTCCAATCCCTGCTGAGATTTTTACTGGCCCTTTAAGGCTCTTCCACTCTCCTGATTTCGTCCTTCCTCCCCTGGCCTTAACCCCTTCTATCCTTACGATCCATGACCTTTCTTTCCTGCGACTTCCAGAGTGTTTCACATCAAATCTTCTTCGGTATCTTTCCCAGGCTGTGCCTCGTTCTATAAAAGAAGCTGATTTTATCTTGGCGGATTCAGGCAACACCCGGGAAGACCTTTTGGAGCTAATGGGGGTGCCTTCAGACAAGATAGAAATTTTGTATGCTGGGGTTGGAGAAAACTTCAAGCCATCAAATGGGGAAAGAGCTCGCACACGTTACGGTTTACCTCAGAGGTTTATACTTAGCCTGGGGACTTTAGAACCTCGTAAAAATTTCCCCAGGTTAATCCGAGCTTTTGCTATTCTCAAGGAAAATTTAGAACCCGGGAATGATCTTAAACTGGTCATCGCCGGGCGTAAAGGCTGGCTTTTTGAAGCTATCTTCAGGGCGGTCGAGGAATGTGGGCTTGAGGGGGAGGTGATTTTCCCGGGTTATGTAGAAGAAGAGGATCTCCCTTCCCTCTACTCAGCGGCAGAGCTTTTCGTTTATCCATCTCTATATGAGGGTTTTGGGCTTCCTCCCCTGGAAGCCATGGCCTGTGGAGTTCCTGTGGTGGCTTCTGAAGCTCCTCCTCTGCCCGAAATCCTCGGGGATGCCGCACTTTTCTTTTCGCCTTACGATGTGGAAGCTATGGCTTCAGCTATGGAAAAGGCATTGCTGGATAAAGAGCTGCGCCGGAAGTTGCGGGAAAAAGGGTTCACCCAAAGCTCAATTTTTTCCTGGGATAAATCGGCCCGAAAACTTTTGGAAATTTACCAGCGCTTAGGAGAAAATCCATGAAAAAGTGGTTCTTTCTCCTGGCTCTGGCAGCGGCTTTGGCCGGTTATTGGGCTCCATGGGTCCATCACAAAGCGTCCGCTTTAGTCCTTACTGGGTTAGATATGGGCGAGTTTGTCAAGTTTCTGCCCCAGTTTCGCTCCGGAGAGTTAAGGTTCCTGCGAGAAGTATTTTACCTCCCCCTTCTGCTCTCTTCGTTGTCCTTCATTCTTATGGCCTCCTCTCCAGCCCTCAGTTATCCGAGGTGGGCCAGGGGCTTACTGTTGATGTTAGCCTGGGCTATGGCCTTATCCATGCTTCCTCCGGCGTGGTCGCCTCCGATTCTACTTAAGTCGGAGTTCATACGTCAGACGATTGCCATCGTTTTTTGCTTGACTTTGCCTCTTGCCTGGCCGATTTTAAAGAGAATTCCATCTTCTGCACTTTATTCCTTCCTCTTATTAGCCAGCCTCCTTGGCAGCATTTTGCCTTCCGTCTACTTTGAAAAGACTCGCCCTTTCATCGTTATGCTTTACACCCAGCCGATAGGTTGGGGTTGGGGGATTTACCTTATGCTGGCAGGGTTTGCCTTTCTGGCGGGGCTTTCGCTTTCAGAGCTGGTGAGGAGAAAGGGCCAGAAGGTCACGGATGGGGGTTCACCAGAGGCACTCGTCCAGCCAGGTTCTATAGCCAGAGCAGCGGGGATTTTAGCGGCCGGTAACATCGCCAGCCGAGTAATGGGTCTGGGACGGGAAACGATAATAGCCCATTACTTTGGGGCTACGGGGGAGGTGAGCGCTTTCCGGGTAGCCTCCATAATCCCCACCATGGTTTATGAGCTTTTGATTGGAGGGATGCTCAGCGCCGCTCTCGTTCCAGTCTTAAGTGAGTATGCCTCATCGGAAAGGAAAGAAGAACTGGGCAGGGTAGTGGGAATTGTGCTGGGGGTTTTCGGCTTGGGCCTGGGGGTTGTTGTGCTTATGATTGAACTATTCGCCCCCCTGGTGGCTTGGCTTCTGGGAGGAGGTTTTTCTGTAGAGCTCCGGAGAATAACCACTAACCTTATCCGGATCATAATACCGGCTCTCCTTATCTTTGGCAGCAGTGGAATATTGACGGGCCTCCTCTATTCTCTTAAGCGATTTTCAGCCCCGGCCTTCGGGGCTGCCGTGTATAATTTGGGGATAATTTTGGCAGCTCCTCTTTTTTCCCGTTTCCTTGATATTTACAGCCTCGCCCTGGGGATCGTCATGGGGGCTTTACTTCAGTTTCTCATCCTTATCCCTTCTCTTAGGGATATACCCATCAAGCTCTCTTTCAACCTGAGGCACCCTGCTCTAAAGCGCATATTTATGCTTTATCTTCCCATTGCTGCGGGGCTGATCATAAGCGAGATACAGGTGGCTATAGACCGGAACCTTGCTTCCAGGACGGGCCCCAGCAGCATTGCTTGGATGGCCAATGCCACTACTCTGATTCAGTTCCCTCATGGCCTTATCTCCATTGCCATATCTACAGCTATCCTACCGACCTTAGCTAGGATCGCCCTTTCCCGTGAGAAGAACGAGGAATTCTTGGCGACTCTGGCTTCTGGAATAAAAATGGTATTGGCAGCAGCTATACCTGCCACTGTCGGTCTTTTCATTCTCTCCTATCCGATCATCGCTACGATATTTGAGCATGGCCGTTTCACCCCTTATGATACTCAATACACTGTGCTGGCTCTCAGGCTTTACCTTATCGGGTTGGTGTTTGCTTCAGTAGATTGGCCTCTCAATTATGCCTTCTACGCCCGTAAAGACACCTTTACTCCCGCAGCGGTGGGAGTGTTATCGGTTTTGGTCTATTTGGGAGTTGCTTTAACTCTGATGAAGCCTATGGGGATGGCAGGCCTCGTCCTGGCCGATTCTGCCAAGCATTTAAGTCATTGTATCACGATGCTTCTTATGCTTCACCGCAAAGTCGGTAGCTTGAAGGGGTACGGTATTTCCAGCACCATCCTTAAAGGAGCACTGGCCTCTTTAGCTATGGCTTTCGCCGTGGGTGAAGTGTTGCAGGTTATACCCATGGGTTCTTTCCAGGGAAAGCTAACAGCGGTAATAGCCGGAGGTTTTGTGGGCGCAGGGATTTATTTGGCTATGGCTATGATTATGAGGATGGAGGAAATCCTGCTTATCAAAGAAGCTGTCCTTTCCCGTTTGCGCCGGATTTAAAGCAAACTAACGGGGTCCACTTCGATTTTCCAACCTCCAGGCAGGATAATTTCTTCCAGAAGAGCTTGGGGATTCGGAGCCAGGAGGATTATTTGCCAGCGGTATCGGCCCCTGAGGCGGGAGAAAAAGCAAGGAACAGGTCCTATAAGGTGGACTTCTTCCCTCTGGCCGATCAAATGGATGAGATTGCGATACAAATTCTCCGCCTTTTCCCGGCAGCTTTTTTCGCTGGAATGCTGGTAGAGGAGCCGAATTATTCCTCTCAGGGGTGGGTAATTATGGAGGTGTCTGAATTCCATTTCCTTTTTGAAGAACCCCTCATAGTCATGACGAGCGGCAAGTTCAATTGCGTAATGGTTTGGAGTGTAAGTTTGGATTATGACTCGTCCGCCCAGGGGGCTGCGGCCCGCTCTACCCGCTACCTGCATTAGGAGCTGAAAAGTCCTCTCAGCTGCCCAGAGATCCGGAAGATGCAGGGCGGTGTCAGCCGAAATTACTCCTACCAGGGTTACATAGGGGAGATCAAGCCCCTTAGCTATCATCTGAGTTCCCACCAAAATGTCAGCCTGGCGAGAAGCAAATTTCTCTAAAATCACTTGGTGAGCATGTTTCCACACCACAGTATCCCGATCAAGCCTCAGAGTGCGAGCGCTGGGGAAGAGACGTATCACTTCATCTTCTACTTTTTCTGTTCCTAAGCCAAAGTAGCGGATGTGAGGACTTCCGCAGGCAGGGCAGTTGGCAGGGATCTGGTAATGGCGGCCGCAATGGTGGCAGAGGAAAGAGGGAGCTCTGGTTTTGTTCCCCCTGTGATAGGTCAGAGGGACATCGCACCGTTTACATTTGGCCACATATCCACAATTTGAACAGATTATGAAAGTCGCGGTTCCACGGCGGTTCAGAAAGAGTATCGCCTGTTCTCCTGCGTTGAGGGTCTTTTCCAGGGCTTTTATCAATGTGCGGCTGAATATTCCCCTATGCCCGGCTTTAAATTCTTCCCTCATGTCTACAATTTCTACGGGAGGAAGGCCTGAGGAATAAAGATCATCCCTCTCTTTTAGGATAAAAGGCTTTTTGCCCTTGAGGTCATGGGGTTTCCAGAGGATGCGTTTGGGAAGCTCCAGAAGATGAATTTCACCCTTTCTGGCTCTATAAAAGGTACCCAGGTCAGGAGTGGCGCTTCCCAGGATAACTACTGAACCGGTGATTCGGCCCAGCTCCATGGCTACATCTCTGGCGTGGTAATAGGGCCTTTTCTGGCTCTTGTAAGAGCGATCGTGTTCTTCGTCCACCACGATAAGGCCTGGGTTAGGTAAAGGAACAAAAAGGGCTGAGCGTGGTCCTATCACTATACTTACTTGCCCCCGCCTGATCCGCCACCAGGTGTCGTAACGCTCTCCTAGGGAAAGTTTGCTGTGGATTACCGCTATCTTACCTGGGAACCGGGAGCCGAAGCGATGGACTGTCTGAGGAGTGAGGGAGATTTCCGGGATCAGGACTATAGCCTGACGGCCCCGGCGCAAGGTTTCTTCTATTGCTCTGAGGTAGATCTCGGTTTTGCCGCTTCCAGTAACGCCGAAGAGAAGGTACGAGCAAAAAACCCCTTTTTCAATCCCTATCTTTATCTTTTCCCAGGCTTTTTCCTGATCAGAGGTTAAGTCCGGAGGGATTGTCTCCTCAAAGACCAAACCGGAAAGAGGGTCTCTTGCCACTTCTTCCCTTACGAGCCTTATGAGTCCTGTCTCTTCTAACTCCCGAAGATGCCTGAAAGTGCATCCTGTTTCGGCGTAGAGGTCTCCGGCTGAAACCGGCTTTTTCTCGCGATAAAGGACTTCCAGGATTTCAAGATAAAGGGATAAACCCTGCTCTTTCCGGGCCAGAACGATGGCTTCTTCCGGAGGCAAAGTAAGAAGAACTTGTTCCTCTTCCTCTACAGTTCTTACCAGGCCTTTATCCTCCAGAGCCTTTATAGCCCTTTTGGCATCCCCGAACTCTTCAACAGGCACGGGTTCGCGAGCTGAAAGGAGCTTCTCAAGGATCGGAAGCTGGGCTCTGGCTCGCTTCTTGAGGTTTTCCACAGCCTTGGCGAGCTCTTCCTCTGTAACGGCGGGGATTAAGAATTGCCGGGAAGGTAGGATTTGAACCAATCCCTTTTCCTCAAGCTGGCGGATATCCTGGCGAGTCGAACCAGTGGCGTTCATTACATCCTTTAGAGAAGGGATGGGGCCAGCGCGCACCAGGTATTCCAGGATTTCCGCTTTCCGGGATCTCTTCCGCAGCGGTTCAAGGAGACGAAGCCATTCTTTTCTGGGGGCTACGAGGAAAGCATAGACCAGCCTTTTGGGAGCTACAATGGGAGGGGTGAGGATGGGCTGGCGGATCACAATCCCCTTCTTCAGTAGGTTTCTCAAAGCCTTGTGCCAGCCTTTTGGCCCCAGGAATTCCTCAAGCCTTTCAGCTCTAATTTCGCCCTTTTTTCGCAACAGGTTTAAAATAGCTTCTTCCCATTTACTGGTTGGTGCAAAGGAACTGGCTTCGGGGCTGAGGCGGAGGACACTTCTGGCTTTGCCACCTATGCCTGGAGGGGTCATGAGAGCCACACATTCGCTTATAGGTGCAAGGTAGTGTTTGCTCATCCATTCAGCAAGGCGGAGCTGATAGTGAGGCAGAGAGAATTCCAGGAGTGCAGCGATGGGCTTAACTCCTTCTACGGGGGAATGATCGCTAAGGGAGAAAATGACCCCCTGCACAAGTCTCGGCCCAAAGGGTATCAGGACACCGCGGCCTACAAAAGCCTGGGAGCGTAAGTCTTCGGGGATAAAATAATGAAAGCCAGGGAAAGGCTCGCCCCTGCGAGGCCTAAGGGGCAGGTTTACCACCACCTCGGCATAGGTCTTTTCGCTCATTACTGTTCTTCTGAGCTCCGGCCTAACTCTTTAAGGAGCTCCTTGGCTCTTCGGCCGTAAAGGCTATCGGGGGAAAGCTCCACTGCTTCCTTCAAACAATGGATAGCTTTATCTTTCTGGCCTGCTTTCCGGTAAGCAAGGCCCAGGTTAAAAAGACAAGCTGCCTCGTTCCTGAAACCTATCACTTCTTTGTGTTTTTCCAGCACTTCTTCCAGGATAGCGATAGCTTCTTTCATTGCCCCGCTTCGGATCTTGGCCACAGCTATGTTTATTTTGGCAATGCATCGGCTGGGGGAGTCGGGCCAGAGCTTAAGGGCGAGTTTGTAGAGGGATATAGCTGCAGGAATGTTACCAGCATTCAAAAAGAAATTGCCGGCATCCAGCAGAATCCTGGCGCGCATTGAAACAAGGTAGAGGATGATAAGGAACATGATGGGATTGAGAGAAACGTTAGCTACCCACGCCAGCAAGGCAAAAAAGGCAGTTATAGCCAGGCCTTCCGCAGCTAATTGCCCTGAGAGGCCATGGCCCTTTAAATAGCCCAGACCTCCAAAGGCCAGGATAAAAACAAGCCCGGTAACTAAAATTACAAGGGCTGGATGATACATTGGGCAACCTCCATATCACAAGTTTTACTCGTGGGTGGGATGCAGGCGATTTGACCGCTCTTCAATTTCTCATTTTTACATCCGCGGGCTCAGGACTTGCCACGGGCCATCGGACCATTCGTAAAAATCTTCCGCAAGTGCACCCACTCAAGCCCGGGATTTACGCGATTCTGGTAACTAGCTCCAGCGCCTTTTTAAGACTTCAGGCAGAGGATTACGTATGACACTCCCTCCGCTTCTCAAGTAGCCTCACGGTAAAAGGCAGCAGCCATATAGCCCACTACACTTCCAAAGTCTCCAGTTACATCACCAGAGTTAGCATACTTAAGCACTTTAGCCCTATCGGCCCCAAGCTCTTTAGAGGCGAGCATCACAGCCACAATGGGGCCTCCTCCGCAAGCCTCGGCTTTACCTGAGGTTATGGCTCTGGCCAGCCCTTCCGGATCATAACTCTCTACATGGTTTAACACTACTTTGTCAAGTGAAACGGCAATTCGGTAAGAGTAAAAGTGAGAAAGGTCAGAGCTTGCCACCAATAGGGCTTGTTTGCCTTTCAACACTTTAACCAGAGCCGAGGCCAGCTTCTGACACCGATCCCAGGATTGATCTCCCATCATCACTGGAACGAGTTTGAAGTTTCCCAGTACATACTGAAGGAACGGGAGCTGTATTTCAAGGGAGTGCTCCTGATCTGAGCGCAAGAAAGTGAACTTAAGTTCTTCGTCCAGTTCGGCGATAACCTCTCCATCCAGTGGGATCTGGCCTAAAGGGGTTTCGTAGAAAGCAGCAGCTGTGAGAGCATAACCATCCAGGTAAAGCCTGTGGCTGGGATGGACTACTACTACGGTCTCAAAGGAGCGGCCTTCAATTTGCTTGTACGCATAAGCTGCCACCTGGCCTGAGTAGATGTACCCGGCGTGAGGGGCCACAAGGCCCACCAGTTCCCCCGGGACAGGCTCAATTTCAACCTTCGCCAGAAAACTGGAAATCATTCGGTTTAGCTCCTCAGGCCTTCCCGGGTACCACGTGCCAGCTATAACCGGCTTTCTTACCCCTTTAAGTTCAAGGCTGGCCATTACTGAAGCCTCCACATTTTCTCAAGAACATAATACCCCAAAAGACAGCAACAGGCAAGAGGGAAAAAGCCTATGCCTTTAGCCGCATCTGAAAGGACATCTGGAGGTGGGGAAAGGATTTCGGACTACCCTGGAAAATTAAGCTGGCAAAGGAAGTTTTAGGACATGGGTCTGGGGGTAATGAGCCAGCGGTTTAAGCATTTGGCAAGGGGAAAAGTTAGCATCAGGGCCGCGGTGGAACGCTGGTGGTGATAACTCCCAATGGCCCGGAAAAACAGCGGAAGCTGGTCCAGTTAAGCTGGGAAATAAAAAGCCCAGGGTAGCCTTTTTGGCCAAGCACTCGCGGAAAATGTGGGTAAAATCAAGCAACAGGGGAGTGGTGTAAATTTGCCTTGGGGAGAAAGTGATGGTATAATTTTATAAACAATGAGCCCGAGGAAGGGCTCACCAAAGGAGGGGGGATATGAGAAAGTTGGCTTTGCTCTCAGGTTTGCTCATCGTTCTGAGCATTATAGCTGCATCGTGCGCCCCCAGGCCTGGTGTCATCAAGATAGGACTCAACGTTGAGCTCACTGGAGGAATTCCTGTAGTAGGTCAGTCCTGCAAAAATGCTGCAGAGCTCTTCGTTGAAGAGGTAAACAAGGCGGGGGGGATTGAAGTAGGAGGCCGCAAGTATACCATTCAACTTCTGATTGAGGACAACGAAGACAAAGCAGAATCTGCCGCCGCTGCTGCCCTTAAGCTCCACACCGAAGGTGTTCTCCTCATGATTGGTCCTAACGCCAGCCGCAATGCTATTCCCGCCTCGGAAGTGGCCGAAGCCAACAAGATGCCCATGATTACCCCATGGTCTACCAACCCCAAGACTACTCTCGACCCCAAGACCGGAGCACCCAAGAAGTACGTCTTCAGAGCCTGTTTCATTGACGATTTCCAGGGAGCTGTGGCGGCTAAGCTGGCTGTGGATTTGGGTGTGAAGAAGCCGGCCGTCCTCTTTGACGTAGCCTCCGAATACAACAAGGGGATCGCTGAGTTCTTCAAGAAGACGATAGAGCAGCTGGGTTACCCTGTGGTTGCTTACGAAACCTACACCAAGGGTGATAAAGACTTCTCAGCTCAGCTCACCAAGATCATAAACTCAGGCGCTGATGGCCTCTTCCTCCCCAACTACTACACCGAAGTGCCCCTCCAGGTCCAGCAGGCCAGGAAACTGGGCTTCAAGGGCATAATCTTTGGAAGCGACTCCTGGGGTAACCTGGAGCTCATTGACCTCTGCGGTCCCGATTGTGACGGCCTGTTCTTCACTACTCACTATGCCCCGGACATCGCCACCCCGAAAGCTCAGGCCTTTATTAAGGCCTACGAAGCTAAGTATGGCAAGACCCCCGATGATGTGGCTGCCCTGACCTATGACGCTTTCGGCCTTGCGGTTACGGCTATCAAGCAGGCTGGAAAAATTGACCGGGAGGCCGTAGTGGCTGCTCTCAGGGGCATCACTCAATACGAAGGAGTGACGGGCGTCATGGAGTACAGGGGCACCGGAGACCCCATCAAGAGCGCCGTTGTCCTTAAAGTAGATGTTCCGGGTAGGAAGTTCACCTACTACACTACGGCCAAGCCGTAAAGACTAATTTTCCAAACCAAAATAAGGGCGGGGGTAAGCTCAAGGCTTACTCCCGCCTTATAATGGAGGAGCTATGCAAGCCTTCCTGCAACAGATTCTTAATGCCTTACAGCTGGGAAGTGTCTATGCCCTTATCGCCCTTGGATACTCAATGGTTTACGGCATCATTACCCTTATAAACTTCGCCCACGGCGACATCTTTATGGTCAGCACCTATGTGGCTTTCTTTGTGGGTTCTGCTCTGATGGCCTATGCCCTCAAACTTCCAGGCCTCATCACTTTCCTTCTTACCATGTTTGCTTCCATGATGTTTACCGCTTTTTTGGCAGTGGTAATTGAGCGCTTTGCTTATAGGCCATTGCGAAAAGCCCCAAGAGTATCGGCGGTAATAACGGCTCTGGGAGTAGGACTTTTCCTGGAAAACTTCACCCTGGCCACCATTGGACCTCACCCTCGCTTCCTTCCTCCCATAATTCCAGTCCAGCGTTTTACAATTGGTGGCATAGCTACTTCCAATATCCAGCTCATCATAATTTTTGTCTCAGCTATTGTTATGTTCCTTCTGGATACTATCGTCCGACGCACCATGGTGGGGATGGCGATGCGAGCTATCTCGTGGGATAAATTTACCGTTCCCCTTATGGGGGTCCCAATGGACCGTATAATTTCTATAACTTTTGCTCTGGGGGCTTCTATTGCTGCCGTTGGGGGGACTTTGTACGGCTTTGTTTACACTATTGACCCCTACATGGGGATAAGGATAGGGTGGTGGGCTTTCATTTCGGCGGTAGTAGGGGGGATAGGCAATATCAGGGGAGCTATGTTGGGAGGTTATTTGCTGGGGCTCGTGGAAATCTTCACCCCTGTCATTTTGCCTTCCTCCACTTACAGGGACTTTGTGGCTTTCTCTATGCTATTGCTTCTGCTGGTCTTCCGGCCTTATGGCCTCTTGGGTCGACCCGTAACTCAGAAAGTGTGAGGGAAACACATGGAAAAAGTTAGCGGCTTACTTTCCCCCGTAAGAAATTTCTGGAATTCTTTTTACTCCGCATGGCCGGATCCTGTTAAGAAAGCCTTTACCCCTGGGCTCGTAGGGTTGCTTTTCTTCATTATGTTGGTCTTTCCGGCACTGGGGTTAATTAACCTTTACTGGCAACAAGTGCTCATATACGTGGGAATTAACATCATCCTCACCCTGAGCCTGAACCTGGTCAACGGTTACATGGGGGAGTTCTCGGTGGGCCATGCAGGTTTCATGGCCGTTGGGGCCTATGTATCCTCTATCCTTACGGTATGGGTTTTGCCTAAATTGGGCCTCTCGGCTTATGCCCCTTATCTCTTCCCCCTGGTTCTTATCATTGGGGGATTGGCTGCGGGGCTTAGCGGGCTGATAATCGCTTTCCCCTCCTTCCGTACAAGGGGTGACTACCTGGCTATCGTTACTCTATCTTGGAACATGATAGTAAAAAGCATATTGGAAAACATAGAGGCCGTAGGTGGGCCGAGAGGCTTTATGGGCATGCCCAAGCTTACAAACCTGGCTTGGGTTTACGTGTGGGTGGTCATAACTATATGGTTCATCCGTAATCTGGTTTACTCCAACTACGGAAGGGGAGCTCTTTCCATAAGAGAAGACGAGATAGCCGCTTCTTTGGTGAGCGTTGATACCCGTAAGGTTAAAATTGTTATCTTCGTTATCGCTTCTTTCTTTGCTGGGATCGCTGGTGGGCTTTACGCTCACGTTCTCCTCTTCATTAACCCCAGGGCCTTCAGTATTCTCAAATCCACCGATATTTTGGTCATGGTATACCTGGGAGGAATAGGAAGCATAGGGGGGTCCATCCTTGGCGCTACAATCTACACCGTTCTTCTGGAACTTTTAAGGCCCCTCCAGGTTTGGCGCTGGGTTATTGGTCCGCTCCTTCTGGTCCTTTTGATGATTTTCAGGCCAAGAGGGATAATGGGAATGAGGGAGTGGGGGTTCCTGGTCCCTCCAGAAGAGAGGCCGGAAACCTGGCGTAAGGAGAGGGAAACCATCATTCTGCCCAGGCTGGCTTCCACTCGAGCAAATCCTGAAAGGTGAGGGGTTAAATATGCCTATCCTTAAGATAAGAGGTCTAACTCATTATTTTGGGGGGTTACGAGCAGTCTACGATTTTAATCTGGACCTGGAAGAGGGAGAGCTTATCGGGATAATAGGACCAAATGGGGCCGGGAAAACCACCGTTTTTAACCTCATAACGGGTGTCTACCGTCCAACGGCTGGAGAAATTATTTTCAATGGGCATAGCCTGGTTGGTAAGAGGCCAGAACAGATTATCGCTCTTGGAATTGCACGCACCTTCCAGACTCTGCGCCTGTTTAAGAACCTGACGGTCCTGGACAACGTGCGCATTGCCAGGTTCTCAAGGATAAAATATTCTCCCCTGGAAGCTATGTTTAAAGTCGGGAAAAGGGCGAGGGAAAGCGAAAGAGAAGCGAGACTTAAGTCGATGGAGCTTCTGGAAATAATGGGCCTTGCTGATAAGGCCGATTGGTTGGCCTCAAGCTTGCCCTACGGGCTCCAGAAGAGATTGGAAATAGCTCGGGCGCTGGCCAGCGAGCCACGCCTTCTCCTCCTGGATGAACCAGCCACAGGGATGAACCCTGCAGAAGTTTCGGAGCTTATGGAGCTTATCAAGTGGATCCGGCGCGAATTTGGCCTTACCATAATCCTTATAGAGCACCAGATGAAAGTAGTAATGGGAATTTGCGAAAGGATAAAGGTTCTGGACTTTGGCGAGACTATAGCCGAGGGGTCACCGGTTGAAATCCAGAATAACCCCAGGGTTATAGAGGCCTATCTTGGGGAGGAGGCCATAATATGAAAGGGGACGTCTTGCTTCGGGTGGAGGACCTGCACGTCTCCTACGGGGTGATCAAAGCCCTTAGGGGCATTTCCTTCGAGGTCAGGGAAGGGGAAATCGTTACTCTTATCGGGGCCAATGGGGCTGGCAAATCCACAACCCTCAGAGCTATTTCCCGCCTTATCCCCATAGATAAAGGCACGATTGTATTCAATGGGGTGGATCTCAGGAACGTTCCTCCCCACAAAGTAGTGGAACTGGGGATATCCCATGTGCCGGAGGGAAGAGGGATTTTTGCCAACCTTACTGTTATGGAGAACCTGAAGCTGGCTACCTGGGCAAGGAAAGACCATAAAGAAATAAAGAAGGATTATGAACGAGTATTTGCCCTGTTTCCGCGATTAGTGGAAAGGAAAAACCAGCTGGCTGGAACCCTTTCCGGTGGGGAACAGCAGATGTTAGCTGTGGCTCGGGCTTTGATGAGCCGGGGCCGCTTAATGCTTCTGGATGAGCCCTCTATGGGCCTCGCGCCAGTTCTGGTAAGGGAATTCTTCAATACCCTAAAGGAGATAAATGCTCAAGGTACCACAATCCTCCTGGTAGAACAGAACGCCCGCCAGGCTTTAAAGCTTGCCCATAAAGGGTATGTTCTGGAAACGGGCGTGATTGTCCTTTCGGGGACGGCCGAAGAACTTATTAATAATCCAGAGGTTAAGAAGGCTTACCTCGGAGGATAAATGCCCGCAGGATGCCCTTCATGCCCCTCCTGGGCTGAGATAAGCCTTGACGCCATTGAAGCTAATGTAAGGAATATAAAGTCTTTCATTGGTGAAAAATGTGAACTCATAGCGGTAGTAAAAGCTAATGCTTATGGCCATGGAGCCGTTCCTGTAGCTCAAATTGCCCTTGAAGCTGGTGCTTCCAGGCTGGCAGTGGCTCGCGCATCCGAAGGGATCAGGCTACGTCAGGCGGGAATAGAGGCGCCAATTTTAGTGATGAATTATATCCCTTTAGCTGAAATACCCCAGGCAGTTCGCTACAACCTTACCCCTACCCTCATGACTTTAGAGCAAGCCAGAGCTTTCTCCCAGGAAGCTATTAAAGCTGGCAGGAATTGGCCTGTTCACATTAAAGTGGACACTGGCCTGGGGCGATTCGGCCTTCTACCAGAAGAGGTGATGGATTTCGTAAAGGCAGTGGCTTCTTTACCAGGTTTAACTCTTGAAGGTTTCTACACCCATTTCTCTGTGGCGGACGAGTTAAACCAGGATTCCACTAATTACACGTTCCGGCAATTTGAGATCTTTATGGGGCTCTCGGAGAAGTTGGAAAGGGCTGGATTTCATTTCCCCCTCCGACATGTCTGCAACAGTGCAGCCACTATGCGCTTCCCCTCAATGCATCTGGAGGCTGTCAGGGTTGGAATCATCCTTTACGGGCTTCGTCCTTCAGAGGAAATTGAACCTCCTTTTCTCCTCAGCCCAGCCCTCTCCCTCAAGGCCCGAGTGGCAAGAGTGAGAGTTCTTCCCGCTAATTTTCCAGTAAGTTACGGGCGCACTTATGTAACCACCCGCCCCACCCCTGTTGCGCTGGTCCCTGTGGGCTACGGAGATGGCTATCATCGGCTTATCTCCAACAGGGGTTTTGTTTTGATAAAAGGTGTAAGGGTGCCAATAATAGGCAGGATTTGCATGGACCAGTTCGTAGTGGATGTAAGCGGAGTGGATGGAGTTCGCGAAGAGGACGAAGTGGTGCTGATCGGAGAACAAGGGGGAGAACGAATTAGCGCAGAAGAAGTTGCACGCTGGGCTGAAACCATCAATTACGAAGTTGTAGCCTCTCTAACCTCTCGCCTTCCAAGGGTTTACATCAGGCGAGGGGAAATTTTAGCTCACCATTCCGACTTTTAACCTCCACATTTTGGCCCCAGATTTGAAAACCCTGTATAATTTTCTTGAAAGAGTCTGAGGAGGGCTGGACAAAGTGGTCTACCCGGATGTTATGGTCAGAGAAGAGGATGCAGAAATTTTGAAGAAAGTGATAGCGGGGCTTAACTTCATTGCGGACTTAACCAAAGCTGATGCATTCGTCTATTACCCGGTGCCGGTTAAGGATGCTGTGGCTATTCTGGCTCATGCCAGACCCCGTTCCATTTCCCCACTTTACCAAGAAGAATTGAAAGGCCGCTATGTCTACAGAGTTGAAAGGCCTCTGGTCTTTCGGGCCTTAAGGCGCCTGGGCTATTGGAAAAGCCAGGGTTTTCTGCTGGCCGGTGATGCCCCTATGGTAGAGGAAACTTTTTCCATAATCGAGAGAAAGGGCCGTATAGCTGGAGTCTTAAGCTTTGAATCAAACCTCCTGGAGTATGAAAGGCGCCGTCGCCGCAGCCAGGTTTTCCAGATAGCTCTCCATTACCTTCACCATATGGCGCGCCGCGGACTTCTGGATAAAACCCAGTCCTTCCATCCTGTGACCGAACAGGATGGCATAATCGTGGTGGATGATCAGGGGATTATCCGTTACATAAGTGGGGTTGCTGCTAACCTTTACCGTAAACGTGGCATCATGCGGGACCTCAGGGATGTTTCTATCTCACGCCTTCCTTCTGCTGACCGCCAAATGTTTCGCATCGCTCTGGAGGAAAGGGATTTCTACCAGGAAGAAGAAAAGTTAGAGGATAACATGGTCTGGATAAAGCGAGTTTTGCCCATCTATGAGCCCCCATCTCGCCTCAGGGAATTTTTCATCCCCTTCCTGGGGGACCCGCCCATGCCTTTGGCTGGAGCTATGCTCATAATTTACGATGCCACAGAAGAACGCCGCAAGGAACAGGAACTCAAAGTTAAAACAGCTATTATTAAAGAGATTCACCACCGCATTAAGAACAACCTTCAGACGGTAGCGGCTCTTTTGCGCCTTCAGGCCCGTCGCATTTCCCACGAGGAGGCCAGGGCTGCTTTGAGCGATAGCATCAACCGAATTCTCAGCATAGCTATAATCCATGAGTTCCTTTCGGAATATGATTCCGGGTTAATAAACCTGCGAGAGCTCTGCCGAAAGATAATGAAGCAGGCGAAAGAGGGCATGTTAACTCCAGAAAAGCGCATTTCCATGGAGCTTCAAGGGCCTGAGATATTCCTCCCTTCAGAGCAAGCCACTGCCTGTGCCCTGATCATTAATGAACTACTGCAGAATGCTCTGGAGCATGGCTATAAGGACCGCACTTTTGGCCACATCCTGGTTAGGATTGAGGATCTGGAAAACAAGGTGAAAATTACAGTGCACGATGACGGAAGAGGCCTCCCCGAGGGGTTTGATCCTTTTCAAACGGAAAGTCTTGGGCTTAGGATCGTAAAAACCTTAGCAGAAGAAGAATTGCACGGGAGTTTCAGTCTGGAAGGAGCAGATGGAAGCGGAGTCATCGCTACAGTAATTTTCCCCAAGAAGCTCAAATTTTAGTTTTTATTCTGCGATGAAGTTTTTTCCCACCCTCGTGGGTTTAGGGTTCGCCACGGTTTTGGGTCCCACTCGTGGGCGGGATGCAAGAGGCGGCTGATCGCTCCCTTTTTGAGGTTTTGGGGGCACATCCCCCAGACCCCCTGCCAGGGGGCTTTCGCCCCCTGGACCCCTGATTTTCCCCACCCTAATAGGCCGCTATTTGTCCTTTTTAAGGTTCTTGGGGAGTTATTCTTGAGTTCCCTCCACTAACGGTTGTAGTGCAGGCAGTGGGTTGTTAGCTTAGCTAGCAGTGATGTGTTGCTTTGTTTGCACTGATGCGGCAGTTAATCATGGCTTTTTGAAACGAACTCCCAGAAAGGTTTCCAGCACTCCCGGCGTCCTCGGAGGCTCCGGGATTTCTTCCCACAGACCTGAGGTTTTGTCTTTAAGCCACCGGGCTCTTTCGTCTACTGCTCTGCTGAAGTAAACGTTAAGGGTTTCTTCATCCTTGTCTTTGAGGCTTTGTTTCAGCATTTCCAGTTGAGAAATGTATCCATCAATCCAACGGATTACATTGTCAGCATTTTCCAGAAAAGCTCTGGCCCACAGCAAGGAACCTTCCCAGAGAGAGGCTGTGCCCTGGTTGAAAGCAGAGCTCCCAAATCTTCTCATCTCTTTCCACGGGGGTGATTGACACAGAGTTCCCATCAGGGCGGCTGCGGCTACGAGGGGCAATTGTTCTATTCCAGCCAGGAGACCATCATGCTCCGCCGGATCTACAAAGTAAGGGCTGGCACCCATGGCTTTTACAAGGGCCACCGCCAGTTCTATAGCTTCACCACTTGCCTCAGGAGAAGGGGTGAGACAGTATAGGGCTCCTTTTAAAACCTCCGCTGAGGCCGCCTTGACCCCGCCTGCTTCCCCTTGAGGGCTTATGATAGGATTGCCCCCCACAAAATTTACATGGTCGGGAAGCAGTTCTTCAGCCCACTTTATCACCGGCCTCTTGAGAGTAGCAGTATCTGTCACAAGGCATCCTGGTTTGAGGTAAGGGCCTATGACTTTCATGGTGTCCTGAATTGCCTGGAGGGGAAGCGCCAGAATAACTATATCAGCCTTTTCACATGCATTTATGAGGTTCCAATCAGTTCGGTCTACAGCTTTAATTTTGAGAGCTTCGCGAGCTATACCTGGTTCCTTATCGTGGCCTGTTATGGAGATATCAGCCCCTGATTTTTTGAGGGCAAGACCTATGGAACTTCCCACAAACCCTAACCCTACTATGGTTACGTTAGCTTTTGCCATAGTTTCTCCCTAAGTTCCTGACTTTTCACAGGCAGATGGTAAAAGCGAACCCCACACGCTTTATATATGGCATTGACGATGGCTGGAGACGTAGGGATGGAGGGGATTTCACCTATGCCCTTGGCCCCGAAAGGTCCTGCAGAGGAGGGTGCTTCAACGATTACAGGCACAATTTCGGGCATGTCCTTCGCTCTAGGGATCTGGTAGTCTTTAAACCCCCGAACCATAGGGATCCCATCTCTGAGGACAAATTCTTCTTTCAGGGTAAGCCCGATCCCCATCATGACTCCGCCCTCTATCTGCCCTACGACCCCCAGCGGGCTAATGGCTTTTCCCACATCGTGGGCAGCTATAACTTTGAGTACACGCACTTCACCTGTTTCCATATCCACTTCCACAAGAGCCCCCTGCGTGGCAAATCCAAAAGCAAAGTGGTGAGGCCCTTCTTGGCTTATCGGCACAGTAGTCGGAGCTTCATAGAAGTAAGAAGCTCTTGCTTCCTGCCCCTGCTTTTTTGCTATGGAGACAAGTTCCCCCAGGGATAGGGCTTTATCACCCGCTCTGGCAAACCCTCCTTCAAATACGATTTCCATCGGGTGGACGTTCATTTCTTCAGCGGCGATACGAGATAAGAAGTCCTTAACCCGGCGGGTAGCAAAGCGCACCGCATTCCCC
The DNA here is from genome assembly GCA_025062375.1 of Anaerolineae bacterium. Taxonomy (NCBI): domain Bacteria; kingdom Bacillati; phylum Chloroflexota; class Anaerolineae; species Anaerolineae bacterium. The sequence continues at coordinate 18,396 of JANXAG010000019.1, forward strand.
GTTATAAAGGATTGCCTTGAAGCGGTGGTAGGTCCGCCCTCTGGAGTGCAACCCGTATCGGCTAATATGACCTTCACAGGTGGAATATCCTGGGCTTGCCAGCCAGGTAGTCCAAACTCTTCGGCAACAATAGCTGCTATCACGCCCGATAGGCCTCCTCCCAGGTCGGCAGCTCCTGCTCGGACTATTATCGTGCCTTCTTCGGTTACTTCTACTTCGGCGCCAGCTTTGTCGGAAACTCCACCGCCCAGGCCCACATTTTTAAAGGCGCAGGCGATACCCCACGCCCTTCTTTTGGTGCCCTCTATTGGGGTGAAAGGAGTACGCTTCATTTCTTCCTCAACCCGGTCCAAGGTCTCCAGAAGGCCAACACTTTCCTCAAGGAGCTGTCCCAGAGGTGTTTTAGTTCCCGCTCGAAGGGCGTTTATCTTTCGGATTTCCAGGGGGGAGAGGCCTAGCTCTTCGGCCATTATATCCATCTGGCTTTCTATAGCGAAGGCTGCCTGGGGCACTCCAAAACCTCGGAAGGCGCCCGAAGGCGGATTATTGGTGTAAACGGCATAGCAATCTACCTTCAAGTTGGGAATTTGATAGGGGCCAGATATGTGGGTGGCGGTGCGGGTCATGACGTGCTCACTGAGGGAAGCATAAGCCCCTGCATCCCCGTAAATTTCTGCCTCCAGGGCCAGAAGTTTCCCCTCTTTGGTAGCACCGGTCTTCAGACGGATTGTGGTGGCATGGCGTTTGGGGTGAACTTTCATGGATTCCTCGCGGGAAAAGACCAGTTTAACAGGTCGGCCCGTTTTGAAAGCGGCCAAAGCTACGTGTATTTGAACGGATATATCCTCTTTACCTCCGAAAGCTCCCCCAATGAAGGTCCCTACCACCCTGACTTTTTCCTCGGGGATAGCTAAACTTTCAGCTATCTGGCGCCGGTCCAGGAACGGGATCTGGGAGCCCACGTACACGGTTATGTTCCCATCAGGATCCACTGTGGCCACCCCCGCTTCGGGCTCTAAAAAGGCGTGCTCGTAGGTTGGGGTGCGGTAAACTCTCTCCACTATTAGGTCGGCCCGGGTGAAGGCTTCATCCACATTCCCGCGACGGATGGATATATGTTTGAGGAGGTTGCCGCCTTCGTGGATTTTCGGGGCATCGGGTTTCAGAGCTTCCTGAGGGGATGTGACGACCGGCAAGGGTTCATAGTCTACTTCTATAAGTTTTAAGGCTTCAGAAGCAATTTCCTCTCTTTCAGCTACCACCATAGCGATGGCATCGCCAATGTATCGGACTTTATCCATAGCAAAGACGGGCCAGTCTTTACGCACAACTCCATGGGTTTTATCTCCGGGCACATCCTCAGCCGTGAGGACGGCTACTACGCCGGGCAAATTTCTGGCACGGGTGGTATCTATCCTGAGGATGCGGGCATGGGGATATGAGCTTCTCAGGACTTTGGCATAGAGCATGCCTTCAAAGTACAGGTCGGCAGCATAGAGGGCTTTGCCGGTGGCCTTTAGGATAGCATCGGGTTTGGGGATGATGTTCCCCACCACTTTTAAAGGGGCGACCAGGCTGGGTATAGTGGGAGGAATGTACCCTTCGCCACGAATTTCAGAGGCAGCGGCTTTTATCGCTCTTACAATGGAGGAATAGCCGGTGCACCGGCACAGGTTTGGCTGTATTGCTTTTATGATTTCCTCATCGGAGGGAGAAGGGTTTTGGTCCAACAAAGCTTTAGCGCTCATAATCATTCCGGGGGTGCAGAATCCACACTGGATTGCTCCATAATCAATGAAAGCTTTTTGAAGGGGATGAAGTTTTCCCTCTCTGGCCAGGCTTTCGATGGTTTCCACTGAGGCGCCTTCAGCATTCACGGCTTTGTAGGTACAGGAGCGGACAGCTTTGCCGTTTACGATTACAGTGCAGGAGCCGCATAGGCCTTCCCCACACCCTTTCTTTGTACCAGTTAGGTGCAGGTGGTCTCGCAGAACTTCAAGAAGGGAGGTGTCTTTGTCTACATCTACCTGGAAGTTTTCGCCATTTATCTTCAACGAGATGAATTTTCTCATAGTGCAAAGCTCCCTCGGAGGTGAATGCATCAAAGATTATATCACAAGTCTGGAATAGAGCAATCTGGGATTATTCCACTATTTTGGGAAGCGTTTGGGTCGGGGGGTTAGAGGCCCACTCGTGGGCGGGGTGCAGGGGGTGGCTAATCGCGGGCACATCCCCCAGGCCCCCTGCCATGGGGCTAAAGCCCCTGGACCCCTGATTTTTCCCGCCCTCGTGGGCTGAAGGTTTGCCACGGTTCTGGGTCCCACTCGTGGGCGGGGTGCAAGAGTTGGTCGATTGCTCCCTTTTTGAGGCTTTGTGGTGGCATCCTCAAAGTTTCTACGGTAAAACGATGGGAAAGGGCAATTTGGCGCCGTCCCCGAGTAAATAGAGACAGGACATGTCCAGGCTTTGCTCTGCTTCGCTTTTTGTGTTAAACTATAAAAGCCATTAAAGTCCAGCAGGCGGGGGATAAGTTGCTTCGCTTTAGCGTGAATGGCCTTGTTTTCTATAGTTTCCCCTCCTTTCGAAACCTTACCTGCGCTTTCTTCACGCGCCTGGGAGGGGTAAGCAAGCCCCCCTTTGATTCCCTGAATGTGGGTCATACCGTTGGGGATGACTTGAAGGCAGTAGAAGAGAATCATCGCCGCATCTTTGAAGTTCTCGGTATCTCCAAAGGTCAAATTGTCACTGCCCGCCAGGTTCATGGCCTTCAGGTGGCTGTGGTGAATGAGGAATACCTGGGAAAGGTCATCCCCAATACCGATGGCTTAATCACTTCAGCCCCGGGTGTTTTCCTTATGCTCCGCTTCGCCGATTGCGTCCCAGTAGTCCTTTACGACCCCATAAGGAGAGTTGTGGGACTCCTTCACGCCGGGTGGAAGGGAAGCATAATGGGTATAGCCTTCAGGACTATCAAGCTTATGGAAGAGGTTTTCGGCTCAAAGCCGAAGGATATCGCGGCAGGGTTGGGCCCTTCCATAGGCCCGTGCTGTTATACGGTTGGGGACGATGTGGTCACGCTTGCCAGGGAATTCTGGCCTGATCCCCCTATAGTCTATACCCGGCAAGGAAAATTGCACCTGGATTTGTGGGAGCTCAACAGACGCTGGCTCCTAAGGGCGGGAGTTACACACGTTGAAGTAGCAGGGTTGTGCACTTCTTGCCGGAAGGATGAGTTTTTCTCTCACCGGGCTTCGGGGGGATTAACAGGCCGCTTTGCAGCGGTGGTAGGTTTAAATGGAAGAGCTTGAAATCAGGATAAAAAGGGTTAAGGAGAGAATTGCCGAAGCCGCCCTCAGAAAGGGCAGAAACCCAGATGGTGTAATTTTAGTGGCTGTCACCAAAACCGTGGAGCCGGAGCGCATTATGGCCGCCGCCGAACTGGGAATTGAACACTTTGGCGAAAACAGGGTCCAGGAAGCCCTGGAAAAAATTCCCAGGATAAATTTCCTTCTGAAGAAACCCGTGACCTGGCACATGGTGGGCCACCTCCAGACCAACAAGGTGCCTAAAGCCGTCAGGCTCTTTGATTTTATCCACTCCGTTGACAGCGTAAGGCTGGCCGTAGAACTCAGTAAGAGGGCTTCCTCCCAGGGGAAAACCATACCCATCCTTCTGGAGGTCAATATCTCTGGGGAGACCACAAAATTCGGCTTTCCCCCTGAAGAAGTTGAAAGGGCAGTCCCCGATATCCTGGCCCTCCCTGGCCTTTCTCTCCAGGGCCTTATGACTATAGCCCCCATCGTTGAAGACCCCGAGGATGCCAGGCCTTACTTCAGAAGGCTGCGAGAGTTGCGGGATAGTCTGGCCGAAAAATTCCCCCAGGCTTCCTGGAAGCATCTCTCCATGGGCATGACGGACGACTTTGAGGTGGCGGTGGAAGAAGGAGCCACCATGGTTCGGATAGGGAGGGCTATCTTCGGCGAAAGGAGGTAAATTGTCGCCCGAATGGATTGTTTACAACACTGTTGACCTTTTCTTCAACCTGTGGAGCCTTGCCATTCTGGTGAGGGTGTTCCTTTCATGGTTTGGGGTTAGCTACTATCACCCTGTCGCTCGCCTTATCTTCCGCATAACTGAGCCAATCCTCGCACCTTTGCGCAGGGTTGTCCCTCCGATCGGGATGTTGGATATAACCCCAGCAGTAGCAATAGTAGCCCTCCAGATAATAAAGGGAGTGCTTCTGGAAATCCTCGGGAGGATGTAGTGAGGAAGATAAGGTTCCGCATTACTAAGGCTGAAAAGGGGGCTGCCTTTGCTGTCACTGTGGTTCCCAAAGCCAAAAGGAACGAAATCGTAGGCCGCTACGGAGATGCTATAAAAGTCAAAATAGCCGCCCCTCCAGAGGAGGGCAGGGCCAATGAGGAACTCCTCTCCTTTTTAGCCGAAAAGCTCGGGGTAAAAAGGGAGCAGCTGGAAATAGTGGCTGGAGCTTCCTCTCGCAACAAAATTATTTCGGTCACAGGAATGGAGCCAGCCGAGGTGGAGAAAAAGCTGCTCCTCTGAAATCCTTCCAAGGAGGCAAGCCATGGAAATCAAAAAGGTTGGCGTCGTGGGATGCGGCGTAATGGGCTCAGGCATAACCGAAGTATGCGCCCGGGCCGGCTATGAAGTAGTGGTCCGCGAGATCAACGATGAGCTCCTTCAAAAGGGTCTGGCCCGAGTAAAGGAATCCATGAGCAAGGCTGTCTCCAGAGGAAAGCTCACCCAGGGGGAAATGGATGACGCCTGGGCCAGGATAAAGGGTACCACCTCCATGGAGGACTTCGCTGATTGCGATATAGTCATTGAGGCAGTTATTGAAAACCTTGAACTCAAAAAACGGGTCTTTGCCGAACTGGACCGCATAACCCCGCCCCATGCTATCCTGGCTTCCAATACCTCTTCTCTCTGCATAACAGCTATGGCTGCTGTCACGAAGCGTCCGGATAAAGTTCTGGGCCTCCATTTCTTTAACCCTGTCCCGGTTATGCCCCTCCTGGAAATTGTCAGGACCATCCTTACTTCTGAGGAGACTCTGGATATAGCCCGCAAGTTCGGAGAATCCCTGGGCAAGACCATAGTTTTAGCCAAAGATTACCCCGGTTTTATCGTTAACACCCTCCTCATCCCCTTCCTTCTGGACGCCGTCAGGATGCTGGAATCGGGCTACGCCACGAAAGAAGACATAGATACGGCCATAAGGCTTGGTCTCAATCACCCTATGGGCCCCTTCGCTCTTCTGGACCTGGTGGGACTCGATACCACCCTTTACATCGCTGATGCCATGTATGAGGAGCTAAAGGATCCGAGGTTCGTAGCTCCTCCCCTTCTGCGAAGGATGGTTCTAGCCGGGAAGCTCGGCCGAAAGAGCGGCGAAGGTTTCTACAAGTATTCCTGATGGGCGGGGGTGCTCTTATGGACCTCAATCTTACCGAAGAACATAAGCTTATTCAGAAGAGGGTTAAGGAATTTGCCTGCAATGAACTGGAACCCATAGCTTCAAAGTTGGATGAGCTGGGCAAGCCTCCTTTAGAGCAATTCCGGAAGCTTGGGGAGCTTGGTTTTCTGGGCCTCATGGTCCCCCCGGAATATGGAGGAACTAAAGCCGATACCGTAAGCTACGTTCTGGTGGTGGAAGAGCTTTCAAGGGTTTGTGCTTCTACTGGAATAATGGTGGCTATACAGAATTCCCTTGTTTGCCAGCCCATTGCCCTCTTCGGGACTGAAGACCAGAAGAAACGTTACCTTCCAGACCTGGCCTCGGGCAGAGCTATCGGGGCCTTTGCCCTGACTGAACCTGAGGCCGGCAGCGACGCTGCCTCTATCCGGACAAGAGCGGTAAAGGACGGAGATTATTATGTGATTTCGGGCCTCAAGCATTTCATAACCAACGGAACCATAGCCGATGTGGTGATAGTTTTTGCCACAATAGATCCGGCCCTCCGCCACAAAGGGATAACGGCTTTCATCGTGGAGAAAGGCACGCCCGGTTTCAAAGTCGGCCGTGAAGACGATAAGATGGGGATAAGGGGCACCAATACTTCGGAGCTCATCTTTGAAGATTGCCGGATCCCCGTTTCCAACAGACTGGGGCAGGAAGGAGAGGGTTTCAAAATTGCCTTAATGATGCTGGATTCAGGCAGAATAGGAGTAGCCGCCCAGGCAGTAGGGATAGCCCGCAGAGCCTATGAGGAAGCTCTGAAATACGCTAAAACCCGGCAGCAGTTTGGCCAACCCATCGCTCAATTCCAGGCTATCCAGTGGATGCTGGTGGACATGGCTACCCGGATAGAGGCGGCGAGGCTTCTGACTTTAAAGGCTGCCTTAAAGAAGGATGCGGGAGAGCGCTACACCAAAGAGGCAGCTATGGCCAAACTCTTCGCTTCCGAAACCGCTGTCTGGGTTACCAACAAAGCCGTTCAAATCCATGGGGGCTACGGCTACATGAAAGAGTACGTGGTGGAGCGCCTCTACCGCGATGCGAAGATAACGGAAATCTACGAAGGCACCAACGAAATCCAGCGCCTGGTCATAGCTAACCAGCTCCTGCAGGAAAGTCTCCCTTAAAGTGAGGGGGCTCCCGGCCTTTCTGGCGGGGTTTCCATTCGGCTGGGAGCCCCGGGGGAGTGGTGAGAAATGCTTTCCACAGTTACAAGCTGTGCTATCATAGGCCTGGACGGCGCCATAGTCCAGGTGGAGGTGGACGTCTCTGCGGGTTCTCCGGGTTTTATAATCGTTGGCCTGCCGGATACCGCTGTCCAGGAATCAAGGGAGAGGGTTCGCTCTGCCCTTAAAAACGCTGGCTTCCATTTCCCTGGCGGAAGGATAACCGTAAACCTTGCCCCCGCTGACCTCCACAAAGAAGGTTCAGCCTATGATCTTCCCATTGCCCTCGGAATTCTATGCGCTTCTGGGCAGGTCTCGGCTGAACTTTCGGGTATGGCTTTTGTGGGAGAGCTCTCTCTGGAAGGAGCAGTCCGTCATGTGCGGGGCATCCTCCCGATGGCCGGTTTCCTCAAAGAAAAGGGCTTTAAGACGTTCTTCGTCCCCTCCATGGATGCCCCGGAAGCCGCTCTGGTGCCAGGCCTTGAGATCATCCCTGTCTCAGACCTCATAAGCCTCGCTCGGCACTTAAATGGGAGGGAAGAGCTCAAACCCTATAAGCCCGATCCATCCCTGACAGGGGAAGTGGAACCTCACTACGAAGTGGACATGGCCGATATAAAAGGGCAGGAACACGTCAAGAGGGCACTGGAAATAGCCGCGGCTGGAGGGCACAACGTCCTTATGGTTGGTCCCCCGGGGGCTGGGAAAACCCTTCTGGCAAGGGCCCTACCCTCCATACTGCCCACTCTTACTATGGAAGAGGCGCTGGAAATAACTCGCATTTACAGTGTAGCTAACATGCTTCCTCCTGGTACCCCTTTAATCCGTCAGAGACCATTCCGGTCACCTCACCATACCATAAGCCATGCAGGTTTAGTAGGAGGCGGGAGACTCCCGCGGCCAGGAGAGGTAAGCCTGGCGCACCGAGGAGTCCTGTTTCTGGATGAACTGCCGGAGTTCGGCCAGAGGACTCTTGAAGTGCTGCGCCAGCCTTTAGAAGACCATGTGGTAACGATAAGCAGGGCTCATGGCTCCCTCACTTTCCCGGCCAACTTTATGTTAGTGGCGGCTATGAATCCCTGCCCATGCGGCTACTATGGGGATCCGACTCGCGCCTGCACCTGTTCCCCTTCAACGGTAAGCCGTTACCAGAAACGCATTTCCGGTCCGCTTCTGGATCGGATTGATATCTACGTGGAAGTGCCGAGGGTTGAGTATGAAAAGCTGGTTTCTGACCAGCCCGCCGAGCCTTCGGCCAGAATAAGGGAAAGGGTGGAAAGAGCCAGGAACATCCAGCGGAAGCGGTTTGAAGGGACAAAGCTTCTGTGTAATGCCGACATGGGTCCGGCAGAGATCCGGGAATTCTGTCAGATCAACGAGAGTGGAAAAAGCCTCCTGCGGGCAGCCATGACCCAGCTTGGGATGACTGCCAGAGCCTATCATCGGGTCCTCAAGCTGGCCCGCACCATAGCGGATCTGGAAGGCTCCCACGAAATCTTACCCCACCACATTGCCGAAGCCCTTCAATACAGGCCAAGAAGGGTGGCATAGCTCAGGCAGGGAAGAAGAAGAAAGCCAGCCCCAAGATAATGTAGACCGCTAAAAGTTGAACTCCCTCCAGCCAATTGGCTTCCCCATCCAGGGAAATGAGGGAGGCGATAAGGACCGCTGCCCCCAGTGAAATAAGTTCAAGGGTAGTGAACACAAGGGTGAAATGGTAACCGAGACCGAGACTGACAAAGACGAACGATGGCACTATGAGCAGGGCTATCTGAAGGCTTGATTCCAAACTGATAGTTACAGATAGTTCAGATTTCCCCTTCCAGGCCACTACAACCGCTCCGAAGTGCTCCGCCACGTTCCCCACGAGAGGGATTATGAAGATGCCCAGGAAAAACTCCGTAATCCCGAGGCTCTCTATAAGGGGCTCGGTGGATTTAACCAACAATTCGCTCAAGATAGCAACACCAGCTACAGTGGATGCAAGCATTATGATGGGGCCCGTTGCAGAACTTTGTTCCTTGAGGGGCGGAGGTTTATGGCCTTTCGGAGCTGACAGGAAAAACAAGCCGAGCAAAATATAAAGAAGCACCATTATTGTGGCCACACTGTAACTCAGGTAATCAATAGGCGGGGAATGGCTTTGCTTTGTGGCATAACTGAAAAAGGAAGGTATCCCAACGGCAATGAGGATGATGGCCAGCATGGAAGCCCGCATTCCCGCTCCGACCCGGTCAAACCTCAAAACCCCGTGGGATAATCCTCCCAGAAGGAAGCTTAATCCCATGATCACGAGGAGGTTGCCCAGAATGGAGCCGGTTATGGAGGCCTTGACCATATCCAGGAGCCCTTCTTTTATAGCGAACACGCCGATAATAAGTTCCGCAGCGTTGCCCAGGGCGGCGCTCAGAAGGCCTCCTATGTAAGGATTAACACGTTCGGCTAATTCCTCGGTGGCTTTGCCCATGAGATAAGCCAGCGGTATTATCCCCAAACCTGAAAGGGCAAAAACTAACCAGGGAGGCCATTTAAGAAAGTAGGCTACAATCGCCAGAAGAACGATGAAGGTTACCCCATAGAGATATTTCATCTTTTGGCCTCCTGTCTCAAATTACTTCTATTATACCGTCTCCCTCCAAGACCTCCCCTACAATCCAGCACCTTTCCCCTTTCTCCCGCAGACTTTCCTCAAAGAGAGGAGCTCGTTCCGGCGGCACTGCTACAAGAAGCCCTCCCGAAGTCTGCGCATCAAATAGGAGAAGCTGTTCTTCTTCCCTCAGGCTGGCCAGGAAACGTACCCAGGGATGGAAAAAGCGCTCGTTGGAGTGAGTGCCGCCAGGGAAAAGCCATTGTTCAGCGTACTCCCTCGCCCCCGGGATGAAGGGAATGCGCTCGTAATGAAAGCGCAGGTTTACCTCACTCATAACTGCTATATCCCTGGCATGGCCCAGTAAACCAAACCCAGTAATATCAGTAGCAGCTGAAACACCTGTCTCCTGCATTGCTCTTGCAGCATTGCGGTTGAGGCGAAGCATTACTTCTACCGCTGCCCTGACGTGTTCTTCTTCAGCTAACCCCGCCTTCAGGGCCGTGGTTATCACCCCTGTCCCGAGAGGTTTGGTTAAGAAGAGAAAGTCCCCGGGTTTAGCCCCAGCTTTGGTAATTACCTTCTGGGGGTGAACGGTACCCACCACCGCTAAGCCGTACTTGGGCTCCTTATCGTCCATGGTATGTCCCCCCACCAGTATTCCCCCGGCTTCGGCCACTTTATCGGCCCCGCCTCTGAGGATAGCGCCGGCTACTTCCGGAGGCATATCGGGGGGAAGACAGGTTATGTTTAAAGCCAGGAGAACTTCGCCCCCCATAGCGTAGACATCGCTCATGGAGTTGGCGGCAGCTATAGCCCCGTATGTGTAAGGGTCATCTACCACCGGGGCGAAAAAGTCAGCGGTGAAAATGATGGCCAATTCTTCGTTGAGCTTGTAAACGGCGGCATCATCCCCCTCGCCAAGGCCTACCAGAAGGTTGGCGTAAGCTTCTCTTGGAAACCGGTCAATTATGTGGCGCAGGACCTGCGCCAGGGCCTCAGGGCCTGTTTTCCCGGCTCAGCCTGCACAGGTAGCGAGGGTTGTCAGGCGAGAGAAGTCCCTCCCATTCATTTCCCTTACCTCCACAGCCCGGTCAACAGTTGCCGCTTTTGTCTAATTTATAAACCCCTTCAACCCTGACCCCTTTGCTTTCCAGAAGGGCCAGAAGGGCCTCCCTATCTTCCCACCGGAACCTCAGAGCCATCCCGCAATCAGAACTTATGTGGCGCGGAGTGGGTATTAGCTTGACCTCAAACCTCCCCTCTTTAGCCACTTTTTCAGCCCTCAAAGCCCAGTTTGTAGAATGGAAGACCATTACCCCGTACTCCACAGCTTCCCTCTCCTCAAAGGCTCAGGACTTTCCCAGCTCCCATAAGTTTCTCAGCAATAGAGTACATGTTGGAAATTGATCCCACTGCCACTTTATCTGTAAGGCCGAAATAGTTCAGGCATGTTCCACAAATGAGGATCTCCACCCCTTTCTCCTCCAGCGCCTTTAAATCCTCTATGACCGGCGACCCTTCCACGGTAAGTTTCACCCCGGTATTAATGAAAATGATGGCCTCGGGCAATGGGTCCACCTCGTTCAAAACGTGCAGGAAACTTCGGATGAGGACTTCCTGTAGCTCCTCAGGTCCTCTTCCTATCCCGGAAGCAGGAATTAGAATAACCGCAGGGCCTGCTGGAGGGGTGCCGGCAGAAGCTCGCTCTGGCTCTACCTCCCGACGCAAATGGATATAAATCCCATCGCTTTTCTCATCCACTGTTACAGTAAAACCCTGTTTGCGCGCAAGGTGCGAGATGTTCTCTCTGGCTGTAACGTTGTCCACGATAACTATCAATTCGCCGGCTTCAGCCATGGCTTTGCGGGTGAGTAGAACTGGCTGAGGGCAGGATAGACCCCTTGCGTCAATTACCTTTGCCATAGCTCACCTCCTTGCGATTTTCTTTATGGCTTCTATAGCTTTTTCCACTTCTTCTACCGTATTGAAAAAGCCTATGGAGAAGCGCACTGTGCCCTTCGGAAAAGTACCCATGGTCCTGTGGGCAGACGGGGCACAATGAAGGCCAGGCCTGCACATTATCCCGAATTCTTCATCTAAGGCAAAAGCTACATCAGATGGTTCTAATCCTTCCACGTTGAAGGAAACGATTCCTATCCTCAGGGAAAGATCTGAAGGGCCATAGAGCCTGACCCTTTCAATGGAAGAGAGGCCTTCCAGCAGGAGAGCGGTGAGCCGCAATTCGTGGCAGCGGATTTCTTCAACCCCTCTTTCCAGTATAAACCGGACCCCCGCTCCTAAGCCTGCAAGGCCTGCTGCGTTTAAAGTCCCGCTTTCGTATTTATCGGGCAGGAAATCAGGCTGCTCTTCCAACTCGCTCCGGGAACCAGTACCACCTCGTTTTAGAGGTTTTAACTCCTCCAGAGGAACCCTTGGCCCGATGTAGAGGCCTCCAGTTCCGGTGGGGCCGAGAAGGCTCTTGTGGCCGGTAAAAGCTAGAAAATCTATGCCATCGGCTTCTACATCAATGGGATGGGCTCCGGCTGTCTGAGCGGCATCCACCAGAAGGTATGCCCCATACTGGCGAGCGAGTTTCCCGGCTTCCCTTACCGGCAAAATCGTCCCGGTGACGTTGGAGGCATGGTTCAGAACTATAAGGCGAGTGCTGGGACGTATGGCTCTTTCCAGATCCACTGGGTCAAGCAAGCCCTCAGGGGAACACTTGAGCACTGAGATTTCAACCCCATTCTTCTCCAGGGCCCGCAGGGGCCGCATCACTGAATTGTGCTCCATGGAGCTGGTTATTACGTGATCCCCTGGGCGGAGGAAACCCGTAAGGACCAGGTTCAGCATCTCGGTAGCATTGTGACCGAAGACTATGCGGAGAGGATCGGATATGCCGAAGAGTTCAGCCAGGGCTTCTCTCGTTTCGTAGACAATTCGGCCGGCCTCTACTGATAGGCGGTGCCCGGAACGACCAGGATTAGCTCCAACTCTGGTGAGAAAACGAACTATTGCTTCTACCACCTGAGGTGGTTTAGGGAAAGAAGTGGCGGCGTTATCAAGGTAAATAATGCTCATTTCTCCTCCCCAAGCCCTGGCGTCTCCCACCCTTCAGGCCTGGGGAGGCTTTGAGGAGCTAAAGGGGGGAACCACCTCCCCGGCTCGCAGAGCCGTCCGGGTGGGTTAAAATATAAAGCCGGGAATCCCGGCGCATCACGTGCGCCTGCCTTTCATCCCGGCCTCAAAGGGTTCAAAAAATTATAAACTTAAGGATCATCTGAACTCTCCCTCGGGGGCTAATTATATCCAACCCCTCAGGCAAGTCAAATCCAGCTTTCTCCACCCTACAGCCTAGCGAAACATGGTGGAAAATTCCTGCCTGAAGCTGGCAATTTCACTTCAGGGAATTCCATAGCTTTTCAGCCCGGCCCTTATGAGCCACGATCCTCTGCTTAGCAGTTACTTTGAAAGCTTCGTAGGCCTGTTCGGAGTAAACCCCTCAGGTTTTCCGGGCAAGTCCTGTGGCTATATCATCCAAAGTGGGTCGGCTGCGCTTTATAAAGGATTTGAAGCGCTTTTCAAAGACCGAACGAGGCACAAGGATTTTCCGGCCACACTTCATGCACTTAAGGCCAATATCGGCCCCCACCCTGACCACGAGCCAGTGGTTGGCCCCGCATGGATGAGGTTTTCGCAGCTTTACCTCGTCATCAAGGTGCACATCTAACGGCATAGCCCTTTTAGAATTTATCCTTGATGGTGAAAAGCAGAGGCCCAGAATACGGGATCTTTTCCAGAACACCCTCTTTTTCCCCCACCACTATTAACCCAAGGGTATCTCCAGTTTTAAGGCCAAGATAGCTCAGGGGTATGGCCAGTTCCAGGACTTTCTCAGAGCGCGCTAAGTTCACTATTTCCCTGGCTAAGCGCCAAACCTCTTGGCCTTCGGCTTTGAAAAGGAAAGCTCTTGGTTCATAGGGCACTATCTCTAAGGCCCATGCCAGCCCAACACCGTCCATGGCCTCAACTTTTTCGTCAAGGCGGCGGAACTGCCAGTTCATTTTCTCTGCAGAGGGGCATATGAAATAGAGGGAAAGGGATAAAGAGTCCACCGGTTCGCCTGTTTCTATTCGCAAGTAAAGGGTTCCTGGATCATAACCATAATAGAGCCCGCTCAGGAGGTGGCTTGAAGGGCGCATGGCCCCTCCCGTTGCCACCCCTTTCACGTAGCCGGCTCTGGCCCAGTCTGAAGAGGCTTGAGGTGAGGCTTCCAGCCTGGGTGAAACAAAGTAAGAAGGAATCCGCTCCGGCACCACTTTCGGTCTCGTAATGGGGGAAGAAAGCCATTCGGGGACAGGAAGGCCAAGGTTTGTGTAAACTCCGGCCAGGTGTCCTCTGAAGGCTTGGTCAAATATTTGCTCCTGCTCCGAAACATTCTGGCTGTAATACCACCAGAACCAATCGCTACCTTCGGCTCTGTAAAGGCATTCCCATCCTTTCTCTAAAGTTTCCAGGTCAGCCAGAGGGTAATTTTTCTGCCAGTTTATCAAATCTTCTCGAACCCGAGCTAAAGCTTCCCAGGCCCTATTCTGAGCCTCTTCCCCAATCCATGTCTCCAGATTGCCCTCTATCCAGGAACCTGTAGCCAGATCAGTTAGGGTATCCTGCGGAGGAAACATTTCCAGAAAATCTTTAACCCTCACACACTCAATTTCCGGCTCTTCCGAAAGCATTCGGTAGAGATTGTGGAGGAAAACGTCTCCATTGTGCTCGTAGTGTTCCCAGCAGTTTTCCCCATCCAGGATAATGGTGACAAGGGAAGGTCTTTCCCGGGGCAGGCGATCCTTTGCTGCTTTGAGCCTTCCCACCAGATCCTGCGCTGCCTCATATCCATCCATGTGCTGGTAGACAAAACCGATGCGGTCTGACAGAAATCGGTCTCGGAAAAGAACAGCGAGGCTTTTCCCGTCAACCTGGATGCGGTAGGGTTTGTAGAGAATCTCAGGTCTTTTGAGGTGGCCGTTGGAGTCCCTTTCCAGGCTCAGTTGGAGGGTGCGAGCCAGAATAGCCTCATCAGTAGCAAACCATGCGAATCCCTTTTGGGCTAAAATTGGGACGAGCTCTGGACATACTGCTCCTTCAGGAGGCCAAAATCCTGCCGGCTCATGGCCGAAAAGGTTCCGGTGGAATTCTATAGCCTTGCGGATTTGTTCTTCGGCATCTTCAGGGTGAGAAAAAGCTACAGAGGGCAAGGGAAGATGTGGGCTCGCCCGGCGGGCATTTTCAATATTTATGAGCAGGGGAAGTATGGGGTGGTAGAAGGGTGAAGTCGCGAGTTCTACTTGCCCTTTCGCCTCCAGCTCCCGGTATAGGGGAATTATCCCCGCCATTATTTCCCTATGCTTCTCCAGGAGTCCAGCAAACTCTTCTCTGGAAAAGTTGACTCCTTTTTCAGCCAAGCTCTTTAGGAAGGCATCTCCTTTAACTTTGTTGGGGTCAGTCCAGGCCAGATTGAACCAGGTTATAAGGTCGCGGAAGTAGGCGGAGGAGAAGAGGTGAGGGGCCTGGCGGACGTAAGGGCTGAGTTCCAGGAGCAAGCGGTAGGGGGGATATAGGTTCAGCAGGCGCTCGCGGTTTATGCTGAAGAAATGCGAAAGGATATACTCTTTTTCCTCCTGTGACCATTCATCCTTAAAGCCCAGCTCCATAGCGGGGTCAATTGCTTCTCCCTTAAGATACTCCAGAAGTTGCAGGAGGAGGGATGGCACAAGGTTTATGGTAACCTTTACGCGGGGATACTGGCTCAGAACCTCTACCATATGTAGGTAATCCTTTACCGCATGCAGGCGAAGCCAGGGCAAAACGTATTTGCCCGAGATGGGGTCTTTGTAGTATGGTTGATGCATGTGCCAGACAAACGCCACGTATAGAGGCATTCTACGGCCCCCAGGAAAGGTTATGGTCCATCCAATCTCCTAAAGAGCTGGAGAGAGTGGTAAGAAGGCGAACATTTGAGCCATCAGCCCGCATCAAGTAAAGGCCCCATTTTCCATCGCGGTGGGAAAGGAAAGCCAAGCAGCGTCCATCAGGCGACCAGACGGGCAAACCATCCACTTCGGGACTGCTGGTGAGGCGGCTTATCCTGCCGGTCTTTATTTCCAGAACATAAATTTCCCAGTTCCCGTCCCTCTCAGCGGACATGAAGGCCAGCTTTGTGCCGTCAGGCGAGAAAGCGGGGGCAGTATCACCCGGGAAGGGGGTCAGAAGGCGCTGGTTTGAGCCATCTACCCCGATAGAAACAAGACCGCATTGGGTTGCAGAGGGAGCACAGCCCTGGAACACTATGCTTTTGCCATCGGGAGACCAGGTGGGTCTTGTGCCGTAAGCCAACTCCCGGACTGCTTCCAGACCTGTTGCCCATCCGATGTAAATCCTCCATTTTCTATCGCCTTCCCGGCGTGAGGCAAAAGCTATCTGTTTGCCATCAGGAGCCCAGGAGGGGAAAGTGTCCTCAGCATAAGTGGTCACTCTTATTTTTTCACCTCCTGGGTAGAGCGTTCGGGCCAAGCCTATCATATCTCCTTGAAGGGAGCGAAAGAGAACGGATTTTCCATCGGGGGAAAGGGCCGGATTAGCGGCTTTCTCAGCGATCTTTAACACTTGGCCTTTGTCCAAATCCATAGAGTAAAGGACAAACTCAAATTTAACGGAGTCGTAATCGGCCCAGGCAATCTGGCCCGAGCACATTCCTGAGGCTGCAATGGGTGTTGCGGGTATTAAAGTGCCAGTTGGGGAAGGAACCAGTGAGGGGGTTGGAGTCCTTACGTAACATAGAGTATAGGCTTTGTAAAGCTCAGATTTAATTCTGGAATCAGGCTCAGGGATGAGTCTTAATTGAGCTTCGGCCCTGCACCAGTCGCCTTTCTGAGCCAGAGCCCGCGCATATTCAAATCGGGCCTCTTTGAGTTTGACCCTGGAATCTTTGTAGTCAGGGTATTTCTGGGCCAGAGTTTCCAATGCTTTCAAAGCTCTTTCCCAATCGGCGCCCCAGAAAGTGAGAGCTTCAAGATAAAGGGCTGCTTTTTCCCTATCTTCCTTCAAGTTAGGGTCCTCGGGGTTTAGGGCGAGAGCTTTATCGAAATACTGGATGGCGATTTCTAATTCGTCCTCCTGAACCTTGGTGAGCCCTGCCCTGTACAGGGCTGAAATCATAAGATCTACAACGGCAGTTTTACGGTAATCGGGTGCGAGAAGCCGGAGATTTTCCAGGGCCTGAGCGGCTTCCTCCCATTTCCCTTCCCGGTAGAGATTCTGGGCTTCCTGAAAGGAGCTATCCAGGATGCTTTCGGTTAATTGCTGGGGTGGGGTAACTTCAATGTTTTGAAGGAGGGGTTTCAATTCGGAAATTTTTCGGAGGGCTTCCTCGTTCCTGGGGTATAGACGCAGGGCTTCTTCAAATTCAGCTAAAGCCAATTCCAGGTTGCCTTCCCGAAGGTAGGCTTCTCCTTTGTTGTAATGCTCCCAAGAGCGCTGCTGAAGGGAACGGTGGAGCCTCTCAGCCCCTTCCTTTAAGCCAAAGTATCCTGCTGTTAAGAAAAGGCACGCTCCCGCTATCAATATGAAGGCCAGGGCCGCAAACTGAAATTTCCTGTGGGTTAGTCTGGAAAAGAGCATATTTTGATCCTCCAGGGATTTAATTATACCGCCCCGTGGAGAAAAGGCAAACTGCTCCGGTCCTGACGAAAAGATGTTCGCTGGGGCCAGCGGAATTATTACATTGGGATAGCCCATCCATTGCTTCGGGGTGGAGCTCCCTGAATCCGGGCAAGGCGGCTTGACATTAGAACAAATGTTCTATATAATAGGGATCTGTGAGCACCCTCAGTCATAAGGGATATGAGCTATGAGGGGAAACCTTGAGCTTCAGGCCCGGAAGATAGAGATGGTCCTTGCTTCCCACAGGATAA